>NZ_KB912902.1 GCF_000383875.1 Caldibacillus debilis DSM 16016
AAAAGTCGTATATTTGACCGTTCAAGATTTTAACGAGAAATGGGCAGAACGAAAGTTGCGAGGATTTGCCGAAGCGCAGGAAGCCCTCGAGCGAATGTTTGAAGAACGTTATCATTAACCAAATAATGTAAATAGATGAGATGAGGGGATTCTCCCTTTCCCCCTCAAGAGACTGAATATTCAGTCCCCTGGGGGGGAACCAGCCCCCCCTCTATTCCAAATCTATTTCAGAGATACCCTATCTATCTTACATTACACAAAATTCTTGACGGTACCAAATCCTCTTCAATGTCAAAATTGTCCTTCTTAATGGGTGCCTTTTTTTCAACAGAAGTAGTTACTTGTTTGGCTGGTGCATTCGTTTCAAAATTTTCGTCTCTTTTTTTTAGTTGCTTCAATTGAATATTTTTAAAACCAAGATTAAACAAAATACTTTCCAGTTCACTGATCGAAATTTCAATACCATAATGTTTCACGAGAATGCCTTTCAATTCGGCCAAATAAATTGGTTCCGATTTCTCATATATTTCCAGAATTTTATTTAAATGCCGGATTGATTCAGCATTCATCTTAATTCACTTCCAGTTGAATTATATTTATATTTATTTTAGTATGAATTTGTAGAAAGTAAAATATTTCGAAAGGGTTTCCAAATATGTTCCTGAATACAGTATCCGATTCCTTGAACGCATTATTTAATAAAAATCACTTTTCGAAAAAAACATTAATTGTATTAAAGGGGTTTCCTAAGAAATCTCTTCAAAACCTATCGATACCAAAACTATTTGCCGATTCTTTTGAATGGTTGTTGGACTTAGAAGAGAAGAAGTCCGAATTATTGATTGCAGCTGTACAAAAATTCAACGAACCCAATCTGGCCTACTGGTGTACTTTTGAAGAATTGGTGGCCGTTTCCCGTAACGCCTTGGAAAATCTCTATGATATCAAAATTTATCGCAACAATCTCTTCCATAACTTCTTTCCATTAAATTATCATATTGCCGATATTGATACAGTATATGAAAAGTATTTTGACAATCTTGAAGACCAATTACAAATTCCTGAAGAAATCAGCCTTATCACCAAATATTATGGAAATATGATTCGCCTATCTAACGGCAGTTTTTACATTTCCTTTACCAACAAAGAGGAGGACGAAATTCCGGTCTTTGAACAAAAACCTCTTTCATTTCCCTTCCCCGAAATCGAGGAAGCCGATCATTTGATCGATTTGTCAGAAGATGAAACACCATTTCTTGAAATGCTCGATTCTTTCCACTCCTTTGATACTGTTCCGGATAAAATCGTCCTCGGGTGGAGGGGGGATTTGAATCAGTTCCCCCATCAATACTTGGAACGATTGGAGGTTTTATCCAATCTATTTCCTAAAATTTCCATCTTAAGAAAAAAACAAATTGTCGAGGATACAACTATAAAAAGGGAAGAGGAATACAAAAAAATATTGAGAACTTATTGGGGATATTCTGATTTTCGACAGTTGAAAATGTATAAAAACGTCGATGATCCTGTTAACCCGAAAGAAACTATTTTAATTTCACAGGCCCAAATCATCCATGACTTGGTGGAACAGGCCGAACGTGCGATGCACGATCAACCGTTTCGCGATATTTTTGTTACATCGTCGACTGGAGCCGGAAAATCCTTGATGTTTCAAATCCCGGCGGTATATTTGGCCGAAAAATATAAACTGTTGACAATCATCATATCCCCCCTCATCGGCTTGATGAAGGATCAAGTGTATAGTTTGCAAAGCAAAGACATCACTTTTTCTGCTACCATTAATTCAGAAATATCACCAGTTGAGAAGATGAATATTATAAATAAGATCCAGAATGGAGATATTTCCATTTTATATATTTCACCGGAAACGTTATTGAGCCGGTCTGATATTTCAATGTTAATTGGAGAAAGAAAGGTTGGTTTGTTTATCATCGATGAAGCACATATCGTCACCACTTGGGGAAAATCGTTCCGTGCAGACTACTGGTACTTGGGCAATTACTTGCAAAAACTGCGTAGATCTATGAAATTCCCTGTTGCAACATTTACAGCCACCGCCATTTATGGTGGCATCGAAGATATGTTTGGGGAAACTAAGGATAGTTTATATATGGTGAACCCCATCAATTATTTCGGATATGTCAAACGCGATGATCTTAAGCTCCACTTGCACAGAATTGATCGAGAAATCAGTCAAGAAAAGGAGTATTTGTACACAAAATTTTTTCTTTTGCATGAGCGGATGATCCGAGCTTATAAAAAAGGAAAGAAAACGCTTATTTATTTCCCGTTTGTCAGTTTGATTCGGGAATTCTATATGTATTTGGAAAGACAAGCAGAACCTGAATTATTGAAAAATGTAGTTACCTATTATGGAACGATGAAAAAGGAGGAAAAGGACGATAACTTTTTGAAATTCAAAAACGGTGATTGTCTATTCATGCTTGCCACAAAAGCATTTGGTATGGGAATAGACATCTCAGATATTGAAAACGTGATCCATTATGCACCTACAGGAAACGTCTGCGATTATATTCAAGAAATTGGCCGTGCTGCCAGGGATGAACATTTGATCGGCAATGCCTATTTCGACTTTTCAAAAAAGGATTTCAAATATGTGAACATGCTGCACGGAATTAGCACTATCAAAAAAAGACAGCTAATTCAAGTAATGGAAAAAATACTTTCCATCTACAAAAAAGAGAGAAACAAAAAATACGCCCGGAATCTTTTAATCAGTTCCGAAGACTTCCATTATATTTTTTCAAGGAACCAACACTCCGATTATGACAAGGATGAATTGGATAACAAATTGAAAACAGCCCTATTAATCATTGAAAAAGATTTTATAAACAAATTGGGGTACTCACCGATCGTGGCACGTCCTCGTAGTATTTTTTCCATCGAGTACGTTAAAGTAAAGAGGGACAGTGAACACGAATTTGTTAAAACATTTAAAGATTACGCCAAAAAAATCCAAACGTTGGATGAAGATTATTTTGGGGGCGTTTACCAAATTGATATGAGACGTTTATGGGAGAACCATTACAAAGAGTTATCCTTTCCACAATTTAAATATTATTTTCATCAAAAAGACCAACGCCTACAATTAAAATGTTTAGATATTCTAGAGTCAGTGTTTGTTATAGATATTGATCTTCATCAAAAAAATGAATCTACATTTCTTAGCGAAGTTCGGACAATTAGTGAACAACTATCTAACATTTTGGGTAGATTCATCCGTAGTGAAGAATATTTTTTTATTTCTGATCTTGCAAGAGAAGTACAAATGATGTTCGGGAGATCAAAATATCAGGCCGACTCTTTAGCCAATCAAATTATCCAAAGTATCATTCGATTTCAAGATGCATTGAAGAAAACAAGAACACAAAGAGTTCATATAATTACCGAAAAAGAATCGGGAGAAGAACAAAGATATAAGCTTATGGTAAGATCCGATGATTTTTTCCGTTTTCTTATCACGCATATGGAAAAACTCTTATATCAGTCGATCAAAATGGAAAATGGAAAATATAAATTATTTCTAACCAAAGGGAATACTTTAGAAGTGGACAAAACATTTATTGCCCTGGGCTTATTTGAATCAATGGAAAAATTACTGTATGAAGTTAAAGGCGGGGATAATCCCGAAATCTTTATCCGTGTAAACTCTCAATTGCAAATTGAAAGGGTAATTCACAATCCAGAAAAATATGAAAATATGATTCTTAAGAACGTTTATCAACGACATTTGATTTCGGTAGCCATGCTTACTTACCTGTTTGAAAACGAAGTACCGACAGAACAATTTTGGGAATACATCGAAGACTATTTCCTTGGAATCATTCCGGACGAAGTCTATGAAAAAGTCGCGAACATTAATTAAAACAGAGCCCTTATCCGGATTAAAGACAATCCGGATAAGGGCTCCCTATTTTAAAATGTATAGTTTTTCATGTTATCTACAATTATTGTTCTAAATTTTACTCAAGTTCGCCTGTTATAAATTCACTCCTTCTGTTGTTGACGCGAAAACCCTTCGAAACACCAAAAACCCCGAGGGGAGACGAAACATATAAAGGTTTAAAGCGTTACGTCTGCCTCGGGGCTATTCTTTTGGAAACTCAACCTATTCATAAATGCTTACCTGATCCACGCCGTCATATTCTTCCATTTCGACGACGATTTTTTCCGCGCGGGAGGTGGGAATGTTTTTCCCGACATAATCGGCGCGGATCGGCAGTTCCCTGTGCCCGCGGTCGATGAGGACGGCGAGCTGGATCCTTTCCGGCCTGCCCAGATCGACGACCGCGTCCATCGCCGCCCGCACGGTCCTCCCGGTGTATAACACATCGTCCGCCAGGATCACCCGTTTCTTTTCAACGGAAAAAGGAACCGCAGACCCTTTGACTTCCGGCTCCTTGTCGGGGGTCTTGATCGTCAAATCGTCCCGGTACAGCGTGATGTCCAGCTCGCCGATCGGGACGGACGTCCCCTCGATTTGGGCGATGGCCTCCGACAGCCTGCGGGCGATGTAGATGCCCCGGGTCCGGATCCCGATCAAAACGACATCGTCCACTCCCTTATTTTTTTCAATGATTTCATGGGCGATTCTCCGGAGCGCCCGGCGGATCGCCGGTGCGTCCATGACGACGGCTTTCCTTTTCATACCCTTCCTCCTTTTTTCCGGATCGGAACTTTCAATAAACGCCGGCGCGCAAGCCGTTCAAAAGGCGCTCGAAATCTTCGGGGGGCGGCGCTTCAAAGATCAAAAATTCCCCCGTGCGGGGATGGGCAAAGCCCAATACCCCAGCATGAAGGGCCTGTCCGTCAATCGGCAGGGTCCGCTTCGGACCGTATTTGGGATCCCCCGCCACAGGATGGCCGATATACTTCATATGGACGCGGATTTGATGGGTTCTTCCCGTTTCCAGCTCGCATTCGACCAGGGTATATTTGTCAAAACGTTCGATGACGCGGAAATGGGTAACGGCCGGCTTCCCGGAGTCGACGACCGCCATGCTTTGCCTGTCCTTCGGATCCCGCCCGATCGGCGCGTCGATCGTCCCGTAATCGTGGGGAATCACCCCATGGACGATCGCTTTGTACTTGCGGAGCACCGTTTTGTTCTCCAGCTGCCTGGCCAAATGCTCGTGGGAAAAATCGTTTTTGGCCGCCATCAGCAATCCGGACGTGTCTTTATCGATCCGGTGGACGATTCCCGGCCGCAGGACGCCGTTGATGCCCGACAAATCCCGGCAATGGGCGAGGAGGCCGTTTACCAGCGTCCCGTTCAAATGGCCGGGCGAAGGGTGGACGACCATCCCCCGCGGCTTGTTGACGACAATGACATCCCGGTCTTCATAATAGATGTCCAAATCCATGGGCTCCGGCCGGACGTCCAGGATCTCCGGTTCGGGGACCGTCCATTCGATCCGGTCCCCCTCCTGAACCCGGTAATTCGCCTTGACGGCCTTGCCGTTGACGGATACGCGACCTTCGGTGATCCAGTCCTGGATCTGCGACCGGGAATATTCCCCGTCCAATCCGGCCAGCAGCTTGTCGATCCTCATCCCGGCCTCGCCGGCAATCACGGTATGTTCACAGATTTCCATGCTGCCTCTCCTTTTTCCCTTTCCATTCTTCCGCAAACATGTAAAAAATCAGGATGAATACGCCCGTCACCAGGGCGCTGTCGGCCACGTTGAAAATCGGGTAATGATAGGAGAAAATGCGGAAATCGAAAAAGTCGACGACTTCCTTTCGGAAAAGCCGGTCGATGAAATTCCCCAGCGCGCCCCCCAGCATAAAGGATAGGCCGAGGTTTAGCCATCTGCTTCCCTTGCGGTTTTTATAAAGATAATAGACCATAAACGCCGCGGCCGCGATCGTGATGAGATAGAATAGCGCCATCTGATTTTGCAGGATTCCCCAAGCCGCGCCTCGGTTCCGGTGGGAAGTGATGTAAAAAAAATTCTCGATGACGGGGATGCTCTCCCCGACAGCCATCTTATCGACGATCGTCCATTTGGTCAGCTGGTCGATGACCACGATCAAAAAGGCGATGAAAAAATACACGAAAAAATACCCCCAAATTGTCCTCGTCTTTAAGCATTTTAGCATTTGCCCCGTCCCTTTTGCAACGCAAATCCGACGAATGGCCGCTTCCCGCGGGCCTCTCCCGCCTTGCCGTCCGCATGCGCACTAAAAAAGGGTAAGGGATATCTCTTTCCCTACCCTTGAAAAATGCTTCGCGGCAGACCATATTGCTTGATCAGTTACTAGTTTTTTTTTTCATGCCCACCACATTTCCGCCGGTTGTTCCTTGAACATGCAATTTTTCAAAAGGGAGATCGCCTTGGACAGGCCTTCGTCGATCGAAGCCAACATGTCTTCATGTTCGATGGAAATCACGTGGTCATAGCCAACAACCCGAAGCATGCTGATGATATCCTTCCAAACCTTTTCCCCGTGGCCATAACCGACGGAACGGAACGTCCAAGCCCGATCCGCCACTTGGCTGTAATGTTTCGTGTCAAGGACGCCGTTAACCCGGATGTTAGCTTGATCCAGGAACGTATCTTTGGCGTGAACATGGAAGATAGCCTTTTCCTTGCCCAACTTCTTGATCGATTCGACCGGGTCGATCCCTTGCCAAAACAGGTGGCTCGGGTCGTAATTGGCGCCGATCTGTTCCCCGACGGCATCCCGCAGTTTAAGCAGCGTTTCTGGATTGTAGACGACAAAGCCGGGATGCATTTCAAAGGCGATCTTTTTCACGCCGTGTTCTTTCGCGAATTTCGCTTCCTCCCGCCAGTACGGGATGACCACTTCATTCCATTGCCACTCGAGGATTTCCTGATATTCCGGAGGCCAGGCGCAAGTGACCCAGTTCGGATACTTGGCGCCGGGATGATCCCCGGGACAGCCGGAAAACCCGTTGACGACTTCCACTTCCAGCTCTTTCGCCAATCGGACGGTATCCCGCCATGATTGATGGGAGGCCTCGGCGATTGACTTATTCGGGTGGAGCGGGTTCCCGTGGAAGCTTAACCCACTGATCACAAGGCCTCTGCTTTCGATCGCTTTTTTATATGCCTCCAATTCCTTCGGATGTTCCAACAAATGCCTCGGATTGCAATGGGCTTGGCCGGGATAGTACCCCGTCCCGAGCTCGATCGCTTCGAGACCCATTTCCACCACCTTGTCCAGCATTTCCTCGAAAGATAGATTTTGATAGAGAACAGTGAATACGCCGAGCTTCATTACATTCCCTCCTATCTGATTTCTACCCATTGTTTCGTTTCATGGCTCTTCAAAATCGCTTCGACAATCTTCATGATGTTATGGCCGTCTTCGAACGTTGCATATTCGACGGCAGCCTTGCCGGGATTACGAACGTGATCATAAAATTCCAGGAACAGGTTTTTCAAGGCATCCGGCCACCCTTCCTGATGGCCGCCCGGGTAGTGGACAAAACGTCGGGACTCTTCCGTAAGCAAGGACGGATCCCGCATCAGCAGGCCGTTCGCCCCATCTCGTTTGCCGATCCACAACTCATTCGGCTTTTCCTGATCCCAGCTATAGGTCGTGTCCTTTGTCGAAATCTCGAAAAATAGCCGATTTTTTCTTCCGGCGCTCACTTGGGACACGGTGAAGGCTCCAGTCGCTCCGCCCTCAAAATGGACGAGCACATGGCCGGCATCCTCGGTGTCGATTTCCACTTCCTCATATTCCGAATGTTCCGCGGCGGCAAAGGTCTTCACTTCTTCCTTCGGTTTTTTCCTTTTCGGATGGATCG
The DNA here is from genome assembly GCF_000383875.1 of Caldibacillus debilis DSM 16016. Lineage (NCBI taxonomy): Bacteria > Bacillati > Bacillota > Bacilli > Caryophanales > Bacillaceae > Caldibacillus > Caldibacillus debilis. The sequence goes on from NZ_KB912902.1 coordinate 7,823, forward strand.
TTTGCAAATCCGCAAACACACGGACGATCTTATTCCCAAGGATATATTGAACGGTGTCGCACCAGTGGGAGCCGATGTCCGCAATGGCACGGGAAGGGCCGTTCAAACGTTTATCCAGCCGCCAGCTATAATCGGTGGGATAAAGGAGCCAATCTTGAACATAACCTCCGTGGACCAAATACACCTGTTTTTCCCCTTTCAAGCGGGATTTAACCTCCTGGACGAGTGGGTAGAACCGGTAGTTGAAACAGACCCCGTGGATCCGGTTGTTTTCCAATGCGATTTCATGGAGTTGGCGCGTTTCTTCACTCGTTATGGCCAACGGTTTTTCCGACAGGACATGTTTTCCCGATTCCAGTGCTCGTTTGTTGATCGGAAAATGGAGGGAGTTGGGGGTGCAATTATGGACGACTTCAATTTCTTCATTCTTTAGCATTTCTTCCACATCGTCATAAGCATAAGCAACCCCGAATTTTTCGGCCAACCCTTTGGCGCTAGAGAGCGACTGGGAGACGATGGCGGTGACTTCCACGTTCGGCACTCGCCGGAGCGCCTCCAAGTGGGAAGTGGCCGAAAATCCTGTTCCGACGATAGCTGTTTTGATCGTTCTCATTCCACAACCATCCCTTTTCAAATATGATTATATCCTTTCCTTCCTTTGCAGCAGCACAGCCGCGATGACGATGAACCCTTTGAATGCGTCCCGCAAAAAGGGGGGCACGCCGAACAGGTTCAGCAGATTGTTCATGACAGCGATGATCAGCATCCCGAAGACGGTGCCGACGATGGAACCCCTTCCGCCCATCATGCTCGTCCCGCCAACAACGGCCGCGGCAATCGCATCCATTTCCAATCCGCGGCCTGCGTTGGCGAAATCCATCGCTCCGATCCGAGACACTTGGATGGTCGATGCGAAGGCGACCAAAAGGCCCATTAGGGCATAAACATGAAACTTCACTTTGTTCACGTTAACCCCGGAAAGTTTCGCCGCCTTCTCATTGGAACCGACCGCGATGATTTGGCGGCCGAAGGTGGTCCGTTTCGAAACATAATGCAAAATGATGGCGATGATGGCCCAATAGATGATCGGCATGATCATAAAATTTCCGATTTGGAAACTGGCCAATTGCAAAAAATCGACCGGTACGGTGGGGTTATACCCTTGCATGAAGTGTTGAGTTACACTCCGAAACACCATCATCGTACCCAAGGTGGCGATGAAGGGAGGAATCCTCCCCAACGTGACCAACAATCCGTTCGCCGCTCCGAGCAAGTAACCAAAAATCAGGACGATAATGATGGCGACAATGAAAGCCGGTGCGCCTGTAAGTCCGAATCCGGCCAAAATCCCCTTCGTTCCTGCGTCGATCAACATCATCAACATCGCGCCAATGACGACTAACGTGGAACCGACAGCCAGGTCGATCCCCCCGGTCATAATGACGAGCGTCATCCCCAAAGCGATTATCCCGGTAGCCGCGTTATTCCGCAAAATATTGATCCAGTTGTTCAGCCATGCCTGGAACCATTCGCCGAACGAATCATAGTCGAATCCCAAAACCAGCGTCTGCAGGACGATCATAATGAGCAATGCAATGGCCGTACTGAACAAGGGTTCCGAGTCCCATTTCTGTTTGAACCAACCGATAAATCCGATCTTTGATTTTGCGTTGCTATGCTCCATAATCGGCCTCCTTCTCCCTTACCTAATTCAATTGTCCGCCGGTTGCCAGCGTCATGATATTTTGTTCGGTCATTGTCTTTCCAGAAATTTCGCCCTGGATGACACCATGGTACATGACAATCGCCCTGTCGCAAACGCGGATAATTTCTTGGGCCTCCCCGGAAAGGACGATGATGGCGATGTTTTCCTGAGCCAGCTTCATGATGATGTCATATATATCTTCTTTCGCCCCCACGTCAACCCCCTGGGTGGGGTTGTCCAAAATCAGCAGTTTTGGTCCTGCGGAAAGCCATCGGGCCAAAATGACCTTTTGCTGATTCCCACCGGAAAGGCTGTTGATACTATTTGTATTTTTTTCCATTTTAATCTTCAAGGATTTTCGCTGATCATCGAACAACTCCTCATGCCTTTTGGAATCGATGATGCCCCATTTGGAAAATTTCGGCCAGGTTGCGATGGATGCGTTCTCGATGATATTCATGTCTTTGATAATCCCGTTTTCCTTTCGGTTGGGGGGTAAATAGCCGATCCCCAATTGGAGCGCGTGTCCGGGGCTTTTTACTTCGGTTTCTTTTCCATTGATAAAGATCTTGCCGAAAGTCGGACGAAAGACACCAAAGATCGTTTGGAACAGCTCGCTCCTCCCATCGCCGAGAAGGCCGGTCACCCCCAAAATTTCACCTGTGCGGACGGAAAAGTTGACGTCCCGGAACGCGTTTTGATAGGACAGACCTTCCACTCGGAGCACTTCATCTCCGACCCGTTTCTCCCTGGTGAGCGGCTCCGTCCGGACGTCATGCCCGACCATGAACCGGGCCAGATCTCTTGTCGTCACGTCCTTAATGTCCCCTTCGGCGACCAGCTTGCCGTCGCGGAGGACCAAGTAGCGCTGGCAAACCCGCATCACTTCGTTCAGTTTGTGAGAAATGAAAATGATTCCCACACCGTGTTCCTTCATTGTCAGCATCATTTGGAAGACCCGATCGATTTCCTGTTCCGTAAGGGAAGACGTGGGCTCATCCATGATGATGATCGATGCGTTCATCATCATCGCCCGACAGATTTCGACAATTTGTTTATAAGAGGCATCCAGTTCCCGGACCATGGTTCGCGGATCCAAGTCAACGTTCATTTTTTTGAACATCTCTTCCGTTTCGCGGATCATCTGCTCCAAATCCAGGAATCCCCATTTCGATTTGATTTCCCTACCCAAGAACAAATTTTGATAGATGGGGAGATCGTTGATGAGGTTCAGCTCTTGGTGGATGAACGCAATACCCGCATCCTGAGATTGGGCCGGTGTGGCAAATTCCACTTCTTTGCCGTCCAAAAGGATTGTTCCGGCGTCCTTTTTCACTACTCCTCCCAAAATGTTCATCAGCGTCGATTTACCTGCTCCGTTTTCTCCCAACAGGGCGACGATTTCCCCGCCTTCGATTGAAATGGACACGTCCTTCAACACGTGATTGGAACCGAAGGATTTGTAAATATTTTTCATTTCCACTTTCAATGCCATCACTTCCATGCTTTTGTTAAAAGAGAGGGCTACAGCCAAGCCATAACCCCCTCTTCCTCAAACGAGAGATTCTTAGACTACGAGATTAATAAGGAGAATTTTCGTCCAGATAATTCTGATAGTTGGTTCGGTCGACGACTTCCGTCGGGATGACGATTTCTTTTTCCACTTCTTCGCCGTTCAACACTTTCACCGCCACATCAATGGCGTCTTTGACCATCGCAGGGCTATAGAGGGCGGATTGCAGCCAGATGTCTTCATTTTCCGGCATCATTTTGAAGTATTCTTGCATGCCGCCTCCACCGGTAATGACCTTGATATCGGTCCTTCCCGCCTCCCGTATGGCCTGCAAGACTCCGATGGACGTTTCGTCATCCATGGAAAAGACCGCATCGATATGGTCGACGCTCGTCAAAATGTCAGCCATATCCTTCAGCCCGTCTTCCCGGGTGAATTTGGTGGCGTAGGTCAACAGTTTCAAATCGGGTGCGATTTTGGAAACGGTGTCCAAAAAACCTTTTTTCCTCAATTCGGAAACCGAACCGGAAGAAGGCACTTCGAGGATGACGACCGTCCCTTCCTTTCCGATTTTATCGACGATGTACTTTGCGCCTTGCACGCCCATGTCATAGTTGTCTCCGGTAACCCGATACACGCCGTCGACGGCAATTTCGATATCGAAGTTCACCACTTTGATGCCTTCATTCAATGCCCGCTGAATGGGGGCCTCCATTCCTTCCCATTGGGGGAAAGCGACAATCGCTTCCGCACCCCAAGTGATCAGGTCGTCCAATTGGGATGTCATTTCTTCCGCGTTGTTGGATGTGTACATTTTGTACTCCACCTGATCCGACAATTCCTTGACGCGGTTTTCGGCGTGATAAGCCACGGCGGCCACCCATCCGTGGGTTACAGCCGGAGCGAGGATACCGATTTTGTGCTTGTCTTTTTTGTCACCGCCGTCTCCCGAATCTCGGCCCGATGTTTTCGACCCTCCTCCGCAAGCGGTCAAACCCGGTACAATTAACAACATCAATGCCAACAACAACCACAAAGACTTTTTCACAAAAAAACCCCCTTTATTATTAATCAATCTATGGTAGTGTTTCATTGTTGACCGGTTGACAGCTTAAGCCAATAAGGAAAAACGGAACTGATCGTTCAGCAGGACCGACGCTGCACCGACAAGATGCTGGTCCCGCCCGAAAGAGCTGCCGTCAATAATGATTTCGTCGGAAAACACGTTCATGATCGACCGTCTGGTCAAACGGGTGACATGTTCCAATAAAGTCGGATTACCGGAAAAAAGGTCACCACCAAGAATGACGACTTGGGGATTAAACATATTGATCAAACTGACCAAACCTTTCGCCAAATACGCGGATATTTCCAACGCCACTTCTGTGGCGATCGCATCCTTCTGTCCCAAAGCGAATAAAAAATCTTCGATCGTGATCCGACTCCCGTCGGCGCCGCCCTTTTCACGGAGCAAGGACGGCCGCCCGTCGGCCAGTTTTTCCACAATCCGTCTCCTTGCAGCCGTCCAAGCAGCGTAATTTTCCAGACAGCCGGTGTTCCCGCATTCGCACGGCTCCCCTTCGGGGTCGATGCAAATATGGCCGAATTCTCCCGCTCCGCCCCCATGACCACAAAACAATTGCCCATTAGCGATGACCCCGGCTCCGACGCCATCACCGACGGTGACGTGAACAAGATGATCGGAATTTTTATAGGCACCGAAATTCTTTTCCGCTAACGCCATGGCATTGGCGTCATTATCCAACCACGTTTTCATCCCGAACCGTTCCTCTACGATATGGACAAGGGGAACATTCTTCCAATCCAGCTTGGAGTTATACCGGACGCTTCCCTTTTGCTGGTCGATGATGCCGGGGCAGCTGATGGAAATCCCGAGGCAACGCTCGAGATCCGATTCACGGGAAAGGAATCCGTCGATGCAAGAAATGACGAAACGGATGAAATCCTTTCCAATTCTGCCACCGGTGGAATAGCTTTCCTTTCGTTTGATTTCCGCATGCAAATTCATCCGTGCGATGGAAATGGATGAGATCTTGATGGAAACGGCAATCAAAAATTTGCTATCCGGTACGAATTGTAGAAGTATCGGCTTTCGGCCCCCTCTAGAAGTACCGCTACCGACTTCAGCCACCAATCCCTCCCGTATCATTTCGGTTACGGCCGTGGTGACGGTCGTCGGGCTGATATTGATCAACTTAGCGATCTCACTCCTGGATATGGGGCCTTCCCTCCGGATGATATTAAGAATAAGAAAGCGGTTCCATTCTTGGATAAACTTCAAATCCCCCGTTTTTGTGACTTTCATGCCCATCCCTTCGTCTCAACCGGAAGTCAATTTGTCGAAGCCCGTTAGTTTTTCCAATGAAAAAATTATCTTTATCCAGCTTCATTATAAGCGCTTACATTATGACTAGTCAATCATTTCATAAAATTTTCAAGAATTTCGATGGCGGCCAACACTTGTTCACTGCTGACCCGTTCCGAAGGAATCCCTTTTACCATGCAGTCGATAAAATGAGACAGTTCCCGGTAAAATATCCCGGTGGGGGGCAAGTTAATACCCGTGGGGATGAGCACATCCTCCTTCAAGTCAAATACTTTCGCTTCTCCTTCCGGCGGGAATAGCACGACCTTTTCCCCGTCGTATTCGATCAGTCCATCTTCCAAATAAATCCGCCACCCCGCCCGGAAAGGGATACCGGCATTGTACCAAGCGGCTTCGGCCGTTACGTGCAACCCGTCGAATCCATATTGGATCCGGTACGCTTCTTTGTACGGCAATCCTTCTCGTCCGCAGCTTGTATAGGTGAAAGACTGAGGTTTGCCGAACAGGCTGATGATTAAATCCAGATCATGGATATGCAAATCAAAGGGAATTAACCCGCTTTTTTCTTTGTCGAAAAGCCAGCTCTCGCTCGACCATTTCGGCGTTGCCGACAGCCTCCAGAAATAGCCGTCGAGCGGTTTTCCGTATTTCCCGCTTTCCACTGCTTCTCGGAGAATTTCCGTTTCTTTCGTGAATTGCAAGACATGACCCACAAACAAAAGCCGGTTTTTTTCCTCGGCTAATGCGTACATTTCTTCCGCATCTTTTTTCTGGAGGGCGATCGGTTTTTCCACGATGACATGCTTCTCAAGCTTCAAAGCTTCCATCACATGTTGTTTGTGAAGATACGTCGGCGTGCACACATCGACGCAGTCGATTCGTTCCTTTTCTGCCATTTCTTCAACAGAGGAATACGGAGTCAAGCCGAATTTTTTCGCCCGTTCTTTTCCCTCTTCCGTGTTGCAGACGGCGGCCACTACCCGGCAACCGTCGATATGACGGTAATTGTGGTAATGAACGGTTCCCATGCCGCCCAAACCGACGATCCCAATGTTGATCATGCCGTGATCGCCTCCTCCGTCAAAATTCCAAACCCAGTTTTTTCAAATATCGATAGGAATCACGGACCGCCTGGTCGACCTCGGCCAAGTCCTTGGCACCGTCCGTGGTGAATTCGATTTCGATGCTCAAGGGGCAATCGTTGCCCGACTTTTCCAATAAATCGATGATCGCAGAAAAATTAACCGTCCCTTTTCCGATGGCGGGGAAATTCCATTCGTTATGCGCTCCGGCTTTATCCTTCAAATGAATGTGGCCGATCTTGTCGACGCAGGCTTTCATATCTTCCAACACATCGACATTGCCATAATAGATGACGTTGGCGGTGTCGTAATTGATCACGACCCTTGGGGAGTCCACCAGGTTGACGATCTCCATGATTTGTTTGCCGGTAGCGTGTTTTCCGTGGTTTTCCAATCCGAGCACCAAATCGTATTTTTCCAAGTATGGGACGATTTCTTTGATATGTTCCGCCACCTCGTCATCGCCAATTTCTGCCCGGTCTTTCAAATGGGCTTCCCCGATGGAGGAAATAATGTAATCGCATTCAAAAAAAGCCGCCAATTGGATATTCAGGATGAAATCCTCCAATCGTCCCCGATCCATCAAGTTGCAATGGCCGCTCATCGAAAAGGGGGTAATTCCGTAATCCTCCAATTCTTGTTTGATCTTGCACAGTTCGTCGAAACTCATCGTCGGAAAAACATGCTCCGTCCATCCTTTCGTAGCCGTCAACTCGATATAGCGGAATCCGGCATCCCGAGTGCCCCGGATCGCATCCCGCAAGGAGTACCCGTGATACGTGTTCGAGTTGACCGCAATGATCCGATGCATGCCCGTCGCTCCTTTCTTTTTATAGATCATTGGTATATTTCGACAATAAACTCTACAATCCTTCTATATGTTACAAAAAAGTCATATTTGTGCGAATAATGTCGTCCTTAACAGAGATTCCTATCAATAGGAGGGATAACCCGAGATTTTCATATTTATGGATTTCATGTTCCGAGAGACCCAAAGTTTGTCTTCCGCTCCTTCAAGATTCCGCGTCTCCGCGGACACCCTTGCGTTAAACTGACTGATGCTTCTGCCATCGCGACTCAGGACTTTCACCCTATAGCGAAGCGTGCTGTCACAAACACAAAAGACGGTCCAGCAAACAGCTGAACCGTCTTCTTCCGCGGATCCCGGCGCGGGGATCCGTTATTGCAGCACATGGGCATAATGTTTGCGGACAATCGAGGCGCAACGGCGGCACAAGGTCGGATGTTCTTCGTCGGTGCCCACGTCCGTCGTGACCATCCAGCAGCGCTGGCAAGTTTCTCCGTCCGCTTTGGATACGGCGATGGCCAATTGATCCGTTTGATAAACCCCGTCCGGCGCTTCTTCCAGGCTCCCTGCGATTTCGAACTTGGAGACGATGAAAATTTGCCCGAGATTTTCCTGGAAGGAATCCAGGAACTGCCGGATTTCCGGGGTCACGTACATGGAGACCTTCGCCTCCAGCGATTTCCCGATCCGTTTTTCGTTCCTGGCCAGCTCCAGCGCCTTCAACACATGATCCCGCAATTTCATGAAACGGTCCCATTTTTGCAAAATTTTCTCTTCATCTTCGAAGGTTCGGGCCTCCGGAAAATCGGTCAATTGGACGCTTTCCTCTTTTACGCCGGGAATGTATCCCCACACTTCCTCGGCGGTATGGACCAGGATCGGCGCCAAGAGTTTGACCGTCGCCGTCAAACATTCGTAGATGACCGTCTGCATGGCGCGGCGGGCCGGGCTGTTCATTTCTTCGATGTACAGCACGTCCTTGGCGAAATCCAAGTAGAAGGCGCTCAAATCGACTGTCATGAATTTATTGATCTCATGATAAATGTCGGAGAAGTTGTAATTGTCGTAACAGCTTCGGATCGTCCTGATCAGCCGGTTTAATTTGACGAGCATATACCGGTCGACTTCCCGGAGCCGCTCATAGGGCACGGCGTCTTTTTCCGGATCGAAATCGGCCAAATTGCCGAGCATGAACCGGAACGTGTTCCGGATTTTCCGGTAGACTTCGGACACCTGTTTGAAATTGTCCATAAACACCTTGACGTCGGCCGTATAATCCACCGAGGATACCCAGAGCCGGAGCACATCCGCGCCGAATTGCCTGGTGATTTCTTCCGGGGAGATGACGTTCCCGAGGGATTTGGACATCTTCCGCCCTTCCCCGTCGACGGTGAAACCGTTGCTTAAGACGGCCCGGTAGGGCGCGTGGCCCAAAACGGCGACGCTGGTGATCAGGCTGGAATTAAACCAGCCCCGGTATTGGTCGGATCCTTCCAGGTACACATCCGCCGGATGGTGCAGCTCCTCCCTCGTTTTCAACACGGCGTAATGGGAAGAGCCGGAGTCGAACCAGACATCCATGATATCCTTCTCTTTCCGGAAAATGCCGTTGGGGCTTCCCGGATGTTCGAAGCCTTCCGGCAGCAGGTCCTTGGCGTCCCATTCGAACCAAATGTTGGATCCGTGGCGTTCAAACAGTTGAGCCACATGCTCGATCGTCTCGTCGGTAATGATCGCTTCCCCGTTTTCGGCGTAGAAGACGGGGATCGGCACCCCCCATAGGCGTTGGCGGGAAATGCACCAGTCGCCCCGGTCGCGGATCATGTTATAGAGCCTGGTTTCCCCCCATTTGGTGTACCACCGGACATTTTGGATTTCCTTCAGCAGCTGTTCCCGGATCGGGTCAATGGAAGCGAACCATTGCATCGTCGCCCGGAAAATGACCGGTTTTTTCGTGCGCCAGTCGTGGGGGTAGGAGTGGGTGATGAAACCGAGCTTCAATAAAGCGCCGACTTCCTCCAGTTTTTTCGTCACCGCTTTATTCGCCTCGTCGTAAAACAGGCCTTCGAAGCCCGGCGCCTCTTTCGTGAAATACCCCCGGTCGTCGATGGGGCTCAAGACACCGAGCCCGTATTTTTGCCCCACATAGAAGTCTTCTTCCCCGTGGCCGGGCGCGGTGTGAACGCAGCCGGTACCCGAATCCTTCGTCACGTGTTCCCCGAGGACGACGAGGGAATCCCGGTCATAGAAAGGATGTTTGGCCACCACATATTCCAATTGTTCCCCCCGGACGGTTTTCACCCGTTCGTAAGTTTCCCATCCCAGCTCCCGGGCCACGTCCTGGAGAAGGTCTTCTGCGAGGAGGTACTTCTCCCCTTTTACCTCCACGACCGCATAGGCGAATTCCGGATGGACGGCGATCCCCAGGTTGGCCGGGATCGTCCAGGGCGTCGTCGTCCAGATAATGATCTTCGTTCCTTCCTCCAGAACTCCTTTCCCGTCCTTGACGGCAAAGGCGACATAGATGGACGGCGAACGTTTGTCCTTATATTCGATCTCCGCTTCCGCCAAGGCCGATTCGGAGGAGGGGGACCAATAGACGGGCTTTAACCCTTTGTAAATATATCCCTTTTTCGCCATTTCGCCGAAGACCCGGATCTGCTGGGCCTCATACTTCGGGTCGAGGGTCAGGTAGGGGCGGTCCCAATCGCCCCTGACGCCCAGCCGTTTGAATTGCCGGCGCTGGTTATCCACCTGCTCCAAGGCGTACTTCTCGCACAGCTTCCGGAATTCGGTCGCGGACATCCCTTTCCGGTCGACCCCTTTATTGACCAAAACCTGCTCGATGGGCAGCCCGTGGGTATCCCAGCCGGGCACATAAGGGGCGTCATAGCCCGACATGGATTTCGAACGGACGATAAAGTCCTTCAAGATTTTATTCAACGCATGGCCCATGTGGATATCGCCGTTGGCGTAAGGGGGGCCGTCGTGCAGAACGAATTTTTTCCGGCCCTTCGTCCGGGCCTGAACCTTTTCGTAGATCCTCATAGTTTCCCATTTTTCCTGGATTTCCGGCTCCTTCTTCGGCAGATTGGCCTTCATCGGGAAATCCGTTTTCGGCATCAGCAGCGTTTTTTTATAATCCAACGCGAACTCTCCTTTCCAACAGCCTTTTCTTCCATCTTTCCATACGAAGGGAACGGTTAAACTTCGGAACAGCCGCTTCCGCAACGCGGGTGGAATCGGGTTTTGCGGGCCGCCGGCGGTCCGCCGGCAGGGAGGCCTTTTGCCAACCCGGGCGAAATCCCCGATCGGGGGGGCGAATAAAAAAACCTTCTCTCCCTGCTTGGGACGAGAAGGTTCCCGCGGTACCACCCAAATAGACATGAAATGTCCACTCTGATTTCGTAACGTGAAATGGACGCCTCCGCCTACTTGGGTTTTCCCGTTCAGCGGGGAACTCGAGGGTGATTTTCCAATTTCCTTTTTAATCAGGCTCCCACCATCCCTGACTCGCTTGGTAAAAAGGGAAATTGTACTCGTCCCTCTCATCGTTTTTCGCCTTATGCTGTTTTTCGCCCTTTGCTTTCGGATTATATTGTATTATAAGAAATGGCCTTCACCTTCGTCAAGTGGCGGAGAAACCATCTTCAACCTTTCGCGTAAAGGTCTTCCTTGTCCTCATCCAACGATTTCAATTCGGTCGCGTCCGTATCGTATTCCATTAGCTTGTCCCAATCTTCGGAGTTGATCATGTCCAGCTGGGCTTCGATCAACATTTTGAACCGGTTGCGGAACACCTTCGACTGCTTTTTCAGCTCCTCGATTTCCAGGGCGATCTTCCTCGCCTTCGACAAGGCTTCGTTGACGATCCGGTCCGCGTTTTTCTCCGCCTCCCGGATGATCAATTTCGCCTCTTTCTGGGCGTTCTGTTTCACTTCTTCGGCGGTTTCTTGGGCGATGATGATGGATTTGTTCAGCGTCTCTTCGATATGGGTGAAATGGGCGAGCCTTTCTTCCAGCTGCTTGACCTTGTCTTCCAGTTCCTTCTTTTCGCGGATGATCATTTCGTAATCTTTGATCACCTGATCCAAAAACTCATTGACTTCGTCTTCGTCATAACCGCGGAAACCGCGGGAAAAAACTTTGTTATGTATGTCGATCGGCATTAACGGCATCCTTGCCACCTCCAGTTCTCATTCCCTGTAATGGTTAGTTTTTCGACAAAAGCGGGGAATATCCTTCTTTTTTTCGCATCATTTTTGCTTTCCGATCAATAAACGCCATTTTTCCTTTTTCGTTTTCGCGGAGCCGAGGATTTTGATCCTGCCGAAGCCCCGCACGGAAATGACATCCCCTTCCCGCAAGGGATAATCGCAGTCCTCGGTCTGCTTCCAATTGACCTTCACCAGGCCTTGCCGGATCATCTGCTGGACCTTTTGCCTCGCCAGGTTGACGGAAGCGGACAAGACCGCATCGAGCCTCAAGGAAGAACTTACAACGGAAGATTCCTTCCAGGTTTCCCGGGGAGGTAGCGCCTTTTCCAAAGGGATTTCGGCGACGTTAACCCCGGTGTTGCCGACTTTATCCAAATGGAACGTGAAGTAGGAAGCCAGCTCTTTGGCGGCGAAAAATTGAATCCGGTCCGCCGCCACGATGATGTCGCCGATCTTGCTTCTTTTTACGCCCGATCCCATGATCGCGCCCAGCACGTCCCGGTGTGTCAAGGAAGAAAATTTCGGCACGGCGAATTCCAGCAGCGCGATCTGGAAATCCTCCGGTTCCGGAACAAAATATTCCGGGAAGATGAGGGCCCGCTTCCTTTCGTTGCCGGGGCCGCCGCCGAACAGCTCCCAGCCGATTCCTTTCCCGAGGACGGCCGACAAAATATGCTGCTCCCGCGGATCGAGAAAATCGGTCAGTTTGGGGGCATAGCTGTCCTCCACGGCCATTTTCCAGTCCAAAACCTGATCGATGAAGACTTTCTCTTCCGGGCGGAAATGCTGATACAAAGACATGGCGATAAACCGGATCCCCTTTGTCTGGTCAGAACCAGAATTTTATGGTTTGCAAGCCGTGCATGGCCAGCTGCAAGACGATGAGCGCAAAAATCGGAGAGATGTCCACGAAACCAAGGGGCGGTATGAAACGGCGGAACGGTTCCAGATAGGGTTCGCAAATATTTGCCAGCATCTGCCCCAGCTGGGTTTCGCGGGCGTTGGGGACCCAGGACATGAAAATATAGATGATCAGCAGATAAAAATAGAGGGTAAACAATTTCGCGATGATATCGATTATGAGATCCATCCGTCTTATTACAACCCCTTGTGAAGATTTTCGTCATGAACCAGGTAATCGGAAACGTTCCCGGAGATTTCGACATTTTCCGGCGCGCAGATAAAGATATGGTCCCCGATCCGCTGGATGTCGCCGCCGATGGCGTAGACCGTGCCGCTCAAAAAATCGACGACGCGCCGGGCTTGGTCATGATCCAGCCGCTGCAAGTTGACGACGACCGCCCTTCGGTTTTTCAAATGGTCGGCAATATGCTGGGCCTCCGCATACATCCGCGGTTCGAAAAGGATGAGCTTCGCCGTCTTTTGGACGCTTTGGAGATTGACGACGTTTTTCCTTTCGTTCCGCGGCGGTTTCGCCGGAAGCTGTTCGTATTCGGCCTCCAGCTCATCTTCCAGAAATTCTTCATCAAGGGAAAAAAACGATTTGATTTTCGATTTGATGCTCATCGTCTCACTCCTTTATTTTCCCCGACCAGGAGGGTGCCGATGCGGACGAAGGTCGCCCCTTCTTCCACGGCGATTTCAAAATCGTTGGACATCCCCATGGACAATTCCTTGCATGGGGCGAAAGGATAGGATTGCCGTTGGACGGTTTCCTGCAGCTTCTTCAGCCTGCGGAACACCGAACGGATCAGCCCCCTGTCCTCCGTATAGGGTGCGATCGTCATCAAACCTTCTACTTTTATATTCGGATATTGTGCCAACTTTTCAATAAAGGGCAAGGTTTCCTCTTCAAGGATGCCGTGTTTTGTCGATTCTTTGGAAATGTTGACCTGAACGAAACAAGGCACCGGCCTTTTGGCCCGCTTATCGATTTCCCGGGCCAGGCTCAGCCGGTCGAGGGAATGGATATAGTCCGCGTAATCGATGATGTCTTTCACTTTTCTTGACTGCAGCGTGCCGATGAAGTGCCACGTGGCTTCTTTTCCGATGGCGGCGTATTTATGTAAAAATTCGTTGGAGCGGTTTTCTCCCAAATGCGTGATGCCGTTTTGCAGGAGTTCCCTGGCCGTCTCCACCGTCGCGGTCTTCGTCACCGCCACGATCCGGACGTCGCCGGGTTTTCTCCCGGCCCGTTCGAGGGCCCTTTCGATCCGTTCTTTGACAAGCGCTACATTTTCCGCGACAGCCACTTATCTTGTTTGCCTCCTTGGAAGCCGTTGATATCCTGTTCTTCTTTTCAGTTTACCATATTGTCCGATTTTTCGGCACTAGAATTTTTCATTTTTCTATATCTTCCGTTTCCCCCCGTCGTTCAATCTGACAAACAAAACATCCTCGCCGATTTTGAGGATCCCCGACCATGGGATGACGTACTCCTCCTTCCCGTCCTTCCGGTTCCGCAAGGAAAACCGCTTCCTGACGATGAGGCTTTTAATTTTCCCCGATTCCGGTTCGATGTCCAAATCGACGACCACCCCGAGCCGTCTCCCGTCCGTCATGTTAATGATCTCTTTCGCCTGCAATTGGAAAAAATACATAGGATCACCGTAAAAGTTTTTTACCTAAACTATATGTAAAAAAGGGGAAAATAAGACGCCGGCCCGCCGCCGAAATAATGGCCTTAGCCTTCTTCCGGGAAAATCGCGAAAATTCCCGGTTCACGCCCTTGACGGAAGGCGGGCACTTCGGCTCCATAAACTTGCCTTACCCTTTCCGATCCCGGAGGAAGGGCGCAAAAAGGACTCAAGCCCAATGCCGGCGCCGCCGGGACAAAAGAGGCCGCAGGAAAAACAAAATATGAAGGGGCTTCATCATGCGGCGCAGGAAGCAGTCCCCTCATCCAAAAGGGCAGCCCCTTTCCATCCGCTCCCGGTCTCCGCGGTTCAGGAATGGACCGGCGAGCAAAACGTCTCCAAGCCCCTGCCAGTCCCTCCCCTGCGGCACGGCCGGAAGCAGGGCACATAAAAAAGCCTCAGAAAGTCACGCCGCATGACTTTTGGGGCTTTCGAACAACGGTGAACCCATTAAAGGCTCCCTTCATTGGATGTTTTTTTCCATGTTTTTGATCGCCGCCTTCTCCAGACGGGAGACCTGGGCTTGGGAAATCCCGATTTCATCCGCCACTTCCATCTGCGTTTTTCCTTGGTAAAAACGTTTGTGCAAAATCATCTTTTCCCTTTCGTTTAAGCGGCGTATCCCCTCTTTAATGGCGATTTCTTCAATCCAGGAGACGTCGCTGTTTTTTTCGTCGCTGATCTGGTCCATGACGTAAATCGGGTCCCCTCCGTCGTTGTAGATCGGCTCGAACAGGGAAACCGGGTCCTGGATCGCATCGAGGGCAAAGACCACATCCTCGTGCCGGATGCCCAGTTCCCGCCCGATGTCTTCAGCCGTCGGCTCCTTCGCCGTTTCCGACATCAGCTTTTCCCGGACCTGCAGCGATTTGTAAGCGATATCCCTCAAGGAACGGGAAACCCGGATCGGATGGTTGTCCCGCAAATAACGCCTGATCTCGCCGATGATCATCGGCACCGCATAGGTGGAAAATTTGACTTCCTGGGAAAGATCAAAATTGTCGATGGATTTGATGAGGCCGATACAGCCGACCTGGAAGAGATCGTCGACAAATTCGTCCCGGTTGGAAAACCTTTGGATGACGCTTAAAACGAGACGCAAATTGCCGTTTACCAATTTCTCCCGCGCCGACAGATCGCCGGCGTGCATCTTTTGAAACAGCTCCCTCATTTCCTCGTTGGTCAATACGGGAAGTTTGGAAGTGTCCACTCCGCAGATTTCCACTTTGTTGCGCATAAAATTCCCTCCCCAAGGAGTGCTGTACAACGTTCAGTATCTCCTCGGGAGGGAAAAATATGCACCGGAAAAATGGAAGGAATTTCCTTATTTCGGATCGGAGCGGGAGGAAACCGCTCAAATCATCTTTTCAAATTCTTTCCGCAGCCGTTTGAAAATTTTTTTCTCGAGGCGGGAAATATAGGATTGGGAAATGCCCAAAAGATCCGCCACGTCCTTCTGGGTTTTTTCCTTTCCGTCGCCGAGCCCGAAACGGAGTTCCATGATCTGTTTTTCCCGGTCCGGCAACGTTTCCAGGGCCTTGTTCAAAAGCTTCTTGTCCACGTTGGCCTCCAAATTTTTGGTGATCATATTGTCCTCCGTCCCCAGCACGTCCGACAGGAGCAGTTCGTTGCCGTCCCAATCGATGTTCAAAGGCTCGTCGAAGGAAACTTCCGCCCGGATTTTATTGTTCCTCCGCAAATACATCAAAATCTCGTTTTCGATGCAGCGCGAGGCGTAGGTGGCCAATTTGATCTTCTTTTGCGGGTTGAAGGTGTTCACCGCCTTGATCAGGCCGATCGTCCCGATGCTGATCAGGTCTTCGATATGGATGCCGGTGTTTTCGAATTTTCTCGCGATATAAACGACGAGGCGCAGGTTCCGTTCGATCAGCATCGACCGGGCCGTTTCGTCCCCCTCGGGCAGTTTTTGGATCAGAATTTCTTCCTCTTCCTTCGTCAGCGGCGGGGGCAGCGCCTCGCTTCCGCCTATGTAATAGATTTCGTCCGTTTTCAAACCGATTTTTCGCAAAAATTTGTACCAATAAAAGGAAAATAGAAACCGCCACTTTTTCATGTTCGGACCCCTTTCCAACAATCATTCTTCAACGGGATTCATTACGGAAGCTGGCGAATGCCGCGAAACATTCCTTTTCATGGCCTCGTCGGCCATTTTCGGGTGGACCAGACAGTCAAACTTCCCGTCCTTCGCCAAGTTTTGCGGGACAAAAGCAGCGATGGCGTTTGCCGTCTGAAAGCTCTTTCCATCCAGGATCAATGTGATCCCGTCCGGTTTAACGCCGAGGAGCCAGCGTTCTTCTTGTCCGACAACCCGGTAAGGGATGATGGCGATCCTTTCCAACCATTCCTCGGGAAGGGCCGTTTCGCCGCGGAAGAAACCGTCCGGATTTGCAAGGACAGACAGCAGCGGTCCGGGGATGGCGGATTTGCATTTTTCCAGGGAGATGATCATGACCGGCCGTTTGGTAATCGGCTCATACAATTGGTTCCCGCTGTCGATCAGGCCGGTCAGGGCCAGCGAAACCGGTCCGAGCTCGACCGTCACGGGCACGAGCTGCCGGTAGTTGATCGTCATCGCTTCAAAACGGCGGATCGAAGACCGGGAGAAACGGAGGACGAGCGGGAAACCGATCAATACGTACAGCCAGCTGACCGGATCACCGCCGCCCCGGACGTTGGCCAAAAAAAGCGGCTCATCCAAGCGGTAATCGAAGCGAAGCAAGTAATGGACAGCGAGCAAAGCACCTCCTGAAACAAAGGCGGTCAAGTAAAAAAATCCCACGTTCGTCAAAAAGTAGGACAGCTTCCGGTACCCGAACGCCAGCAAAACCATGGTGAAGGAAAGGAGGATCTTCATCGGGGGGGAGGCGAAAACATGCCAAGGGAGAAACGGCGAAAAGATGGCGAGCGAACCGACGAAACCGGCGAGAACGATCCGTTTTAGGACGAGCTCCCTCTTCAGCAAAAAACCGGTAGCATACAAAAGAAAGCTGTCAAACAAAAAATTGAGCAGCCAAATCAAATCGATATAAAGCTTCATTGCCGCCACCTTTTCTCAAGGTTTTCGGGGATGCCTTCCGCGACCGCCTGATTATTAAACAAGTATAGTATGATTCATATTAAAATGGTGTCACTTTATGTCTCGGAAAATGAAAATCTTTCATCCGAAATTTTCAACTTTTGTCAATTCGCCCGAAAATTCCCCGGGAACATTCGAAGATCCGTCCCCATCCGCCCAGGGAAAGACGGGCATAAAAAAACACCGGCATTTTTGTCCGGTGTTGTCGGTGTTTATGTCATTCATGAACCGTTTACGACCTGCGGTTCCGTTTCCGCAGGAAAGTGGGAATATCCAGCGTATCTTCCTGGAAATGAACCGTTTCCCGCTCCCTTTCCTGCACCACGGGTTCCCGTCTCCCGTCGTTTTTGGCCTGGGCATTCGTTTTGACCGGGCCGGAATAACGGCTGGAACGGGATTGGTTCTCTTCGTTGAACCCGGTCGCGATCACGGTTACGATGATATCATCTTTCAAGTTTTCATTGATCACGGAACCGAAAATCATGTTCACGTCCTGGTCGGATGCGGTGGCGACAATGTCCGCGGCTTCCTGCACTTCAAAGAGGCTCAAATTGGCGCCTCCCGTAATGTTCATTAAGACGCCTTTCGCCCCTTCGATGGAAGTTTCCAGCAAAGGACTTGAGATCGCTTTTTTCGCCGCTTCCTGGGCGCGGTTTTCCCCGGAGGCGATGCCGATGCCCATCAGCGCGGAACCTTTATTGGACATGATCGTTTTCACGTCGGCGAAATCGAGGTTGATCAGCCCCGGAACGGCGATGAGATCGGAAATCCCTTGCACCCCTTGGCGGAGCACATTGTCCGCTTCGCGGAAGGCTTCGGTGATCGGGGTGTTTTTATCCACGATTTCAAACAGCCGGTCGTTGGGGATGACGATCAACGTATCGACGGCTTCTTTCATGGCGTTTATCCCGCTCGCCGCCTGAATGGCCCGTTTCCGCCCTTCAAAGGTAAAGGGCCGGGTGACCACCCCTACCGTCAATGCCCCCAATTCCCGGGCGATTTGGGCGATGACCGGGGCCGCACCGGTTCCGGTGCCGCCGCCCATGCCGGCGGTCACGAACACCATGTCCGCGCCTTTAATGGCTTCTTCGATTTGCTCCTTGCTTTCTTCCGCGGCTTTTCTGCCGATTTCCGGGTTGGCGCCGGCACCCAGTCCTCTCGTCAATTTGGCGCCGATCTGCATTTTTATTTCCGCCTTCGACAGGTTCAAAGCTTGCGCATCCGTATTCACGGCGATAAATTCCACGCCTTTTAAGCCGTGTTCGATCATCCGGTTGACCGCGTTGTTTCCGCCACCGCCGACGCCGATCACTTTGATCGTCGCTAATTGATCCACATAAGTCTCAAAGTCCAGCATGTGAAATCCTCCTAAGTCCTTTTTCGTTACAAGGAATGATTATTCGAAGAAAGAGCCAAAGAATTGTTTCATCCTGGCGGAAAAGCTCGGCGAAACATTTTCTTTCGCCCTTGCGTGAGATTTCGCTGTCCGCTTTTCTTTCGATTCCATTGGCAAAACGGAATCCGTCAGCAGCTTCCCTTGCATTTTGGCGGATTTGTAAGCATATTTTATAATACCGACGGCCGTCGTATATTGGGGTTCCCTCACGCCAATATAATCGGGAATGGCGATGCGGACCCGGTTTTGGAAAACGGACTGGGCCAGCTCCAAAATCCCGTCGATATTGGCGGTTCCCCCCGTCAACACGTAGCCGCCGGGAACATCCTTGACGCCCATCTTCCGCAATTCGTCCTGCACCAAAAAAAACGTTTCTTCCAAACGGGCTTCGATAATTTCCGCGATATCCATCTGGGTCGTCTGCTGCTGCTGGTTGCTGCCGATGACCGGATAGGAAAATTGCACATCCGCCGATGCCAATTCATAAAAGGCGTGCCCGTACTTCACTTTGATCTGCTCCGCCGCTTCCGTCGTCGTGCGCAGGACGATGGAAAGATCCTTGGTGATATTGTCGCCGCCGATCGGAAGCAGGCTTGTTCCTTGCAAATAGCCGTCTTCAAAATAGGAAATGCTCGTCGAACCGCCGCCGATGTCGACGAGGACGGAGCCCAGGTTTTTTTCATCCT
Source organism: Caldibacillus debilis DSM 16016 (assembly GCF_000383875.1). Lineage (NCBI taxonomy): Bacteria > Bacillati > Bacillota > Bacilli > Caryophanales > Bacillaceae > Caldibacillus > Caldibacillus debilis. The sequence continues at coordinate 27,271 of NZ_KB912902.1, forward strand.
GGGAGATGGCGATCTCGCCGGAGGCAAGCGGCTGAAGGACGATATCGACGATTTCGAGGCCCGCCTTTTCCACGCTGCGGAGTATGTTCAATAGGACCGTCTTTGATCCCGTAACGAGAAGGCCTTCCATTTCGAGCCGGACTCCGATCATTCCGCGGGGATCGTGGATGTCGGTTCGCGAATCGACAATGAATTGTTTTTGGATGACGTTGATGATCTCCCTCTCCGGAGGGATGGAAATCACTTGGGCGGCATCGATGACCCGCAGCACGTCCTCGTTGGTTATTTCCCGGTTTTCCCCGGAAACGGCGACGACGCCGTGGCAATCGATGAGGGAAATATGATGGCAGGGGATACCGACAATGACTTTGCGGATTTCCATTCCGACCATCCGTTCCGCCTGCTCGACGGCCCGTCTGATCGACTGGACGGTATGATCTATATCAACAATGGAGCCCTTTTTTAACCCTTCGGACTTCACATTGCCAACCCCGATTATGTTTAACGAGTCGTTGGACATCTCCCCGATAATCATCTTAACCGTGGACGTTCCGATGTCCAGACTGACGAAAATCCCATTGCTGTTCATCGAGTGGCACCTCCTTCGTGGATTTGAAACAGCCGCATCGGCCCGTTTCCCCATTAAAGAATAGTTCGCCTTTATTCGTCCTTTTCCTTTTTATTTCGTCATAATTTTATTTTTTTTTACGGAGACGGACCATTTGGATATCAGGATTCTCCGGATGACGGCGATGTTCTGGAACAGCCGGACGCCGAAGGCGAAGATGGCCGCCAGATACAGGTCGACCCCGAGATGGACGCCGAGAAAAGCCAGGCCGATGGCGAGGAGAATGTTGAAAAAAAATCCGGAGACAAAGATTTTCTCGTCGTAAACGTTCTGCAATTGGGCCCGAATGCCCCCGATCAAAGTATCGAAGGCCGCCAAAACCGCGATCGACAGGTAATTGGCGTACTCTTCGGGTATCCGGATGTCCGTCAGCAGCCCCAAAGCGATGCCGATGGCCAAGCCGAGGATCGGAAGCCACATCTTTATCGCTCCCCTTCTTCCTTTATCGTTTCCGCGCCGAACCGGATGGGGTTGGTGTAGGCCGGGATTTCGATCATTTCCTTCGGTTCGGAAAAGGTCACTTCCAAATTGTCGATGAAAAATTCATCCGGGATCGTGGAGATTTGCATCCTGCTGTACAGCTTTTCCGCCCCTTCCTCGTCCTCCGCGAGCACCTTGATCTCGATCGGAAAACGGCGGAGGGGATAGCCGTCGATCTTTGTTTCCCCCTGGATTTCCCGGATCGTCGTGGAATTGACCACCCGCTGCCCGTCGATGGCGATGTCCTTGGCGCCGTACATATTCAATTCATTGATCAGCCTGCGCAACACTTCCGGGGTGACTTGCACGTCGGCGGGCATATCATCCGGTATGTAATCGACCGGCTTCAGCGTGATGATGATGCCCGGTCCTTTTTTTTCCGTCAGCCCGGCTTCCTCCCGCAGTTCCCGGAGGGTTTCTTCCAGGGCCTTCTGCTTTCCGTACTCTTCATCCGTTTGGTAGGCCGCCAAAAGTTCTTCCTGCTTCCGGATCTCCTGATGCAGCTTCGCCTCCAATTCCTTCGCCTTCAAATAATCCTCCCTGATTTCCCACATATCCCTCGTGTCCCTGGTTTCATTTTCCTTGGTCGATTGGAACTGGACGGCCAGCATGAACCCGATCAAAAGGGAGATCAGCGTAAAATTGATCTTGTCCCGATTTTTCATGATTTCACCTGATTTCCCGCGGTTGTCATGAAGGATGATCGCCGAGGATCGGTTCCATTTCCACGGAATTGCTTTTTTCAATCTTGACCACGATGTTTTCGCTGACCAGTTGATCCTTTACGCCTCCCCTCATGTTCAGCGCCTTTTCCAGCACGTTGGGATCGCCGAGGGCGGTGATCACAAAGGGGGCGGGGAACTGTTTGCCGTCCACCGTGATGACGGGGCCGTTGCACACGATGTAGGAACGGCGGGTCAGCCGTTGGCCGTTTATCGCAACCGCGTAGGCGCCGGAAAGGTACAATTCGTTCACCACTTTAAAAATATGGTGTTCATGGACGATGTAATTGTTGACATCCCCTTCATAGGGATACTTTCCGTCATCCAGGGTAACGATGAGCCCTTTTCCCGAGACTTTCACCTTGCCCAGGTATCTGCGGAGCTGTTCCGCTTCTTCCGCCATCCCGGACAGCACCTTTTCCTCATCGGCCAGCTTTTTTTCGAACTGCAAAACTTCGTTTTGTTTTTTATGTAATTCTTCCGCCAATTCCCGGTTTTTTTTCTCCTCTGCGATCAGTTCATTCCGCAGTTCGACGGTTTTTTTCCACTGGCTGTCCGTCAAAGGCGCGGCCTTTTCTTCCCTTTGGGTGAGCTGGTACGAGTAGGCCACCAGAAATCCAAGGACCAGACAGACGAGGGAAAAAATGACCCGGTTAGTTTTCACCTGTCTCGCCATCCTCCCCGCTCGATCCCCCATGATAGGGCTGGAAAAACAACCCAACCTCCAAATCGATGACGCCTTTTACTTTCGGATCGATTTGTTTCACAAGGTCGGGGTAATAATTCATCTTTTCCGCCAACGTCCGCAGCGTCCCGTGCACTTCATAGCTGTCGTTCATATACAGGACGACCCGGTTGGCGTCGGTTTCCTTGGGGGCGTAAATCATCTCTGAAATGGAATTGCGGATCTCCGGCCGGATCTTCTTCAGCTGGCCGGCGGCGGATTTCAGCCGCTTCTCAGACCCGTCGAAACCGGATAAAACCGGGCCGTCGATGCCTTCCGTATTGGCGGACAGCCCGCCGTTTTCCAGCAGGGAATAGAAACGGTTTCCGCTTTTGACCAAAGCGATTCTCTCGTATTCTTTCACATGAATAAAAAGGCGGTTGGGATATTTCAGACGGATCGAAACGCTTTTGATTTCCGGAATGGATTGGAGCGCATCCCTGATCTTTTTTTTCTGCAGCGTCCAAATCAAATCTTTGTCCGTGATCCCGCTCTTTTCGATGACCGTTTCCTCGGACACCGCTTCCTGGCCGGTAACGGTAATCTGTCCCACCCGGCTCAACGGGGAATAAAAATAGGCGACAACCAGGAGGAGAAGAAAAAAAAGGACGATAAACATCAGGATTTTGCGGTTCGTTTTCTTTCTTCGCTGCTGCTTTAATTTCGGTATGCGGTCCTCGATCGAAACAACTTTACCCGCCAATGAATCCACCTCGCTGGGCACCGTGCGGCCCCTGCTAACGCCGTGCGTGAACGGAAGCATAATAAAGAAAAATAAACGGCCGATTTTGCCGATTGCGTTACAGCAAGATCCCGATTCTATGTTTCATATTATTATAATAGCACAGGCGCACGGGTTAGAAACCATGGAAAATATACGATTTTCTTTCGATTTTCTACCAATCCGCCCAAAAGGGAAAAAGCTTGTCTAAATATCACGATTTCTTTTTCCCGGATGCGGATCGGACCATCTCTTCCGCCAGCCGGTACATCCTCCGGGCGGCGTCCCCGATCCCTAGCGATTTGGACGCCTTCTTCATTTCTTCCAGCCTGTTTTCGTCAAATAAGATTTTGTCGATTTCTTCCGCCAGTTTGCCGCCGTCGAGCTCCCTCTCCAGAATGACTCTGGCCGCGCCCTTTTCCTGAAGCATCATGGCGTTCTTTTCCTGATGGTTGTTCGTCACGTAGGGGCTCGGGATCAGGATGGCCGGCAATCCCAATGAAGTGATTTCCGCAATGGTCGTCGCTCCGGCCCGGGAAACGACGAGATCGGCCCCGGACAATATTTCCTGCATCTCGTGAAGGAAAGGCTTGACGAAAACGTTCTTCGGTCCGCCGGCGGCCGCATAATGTTGATAGACCGCTTCAAAATGGACTTCGCCGGTCACGTATAAAATTTGGTAATCCTTTTCGGCAAAGCGGGGAAGGGCCTGAAGGACGGCTTCATTGATGGGCCTTGCCCCCCGGCTTCCGGCAAAAATGAGGACGGTCTTTTTGTCCGGCGCCAGGCCGAGTTTCTCCAAGCCCTTCTTCCCGTCGAAGCCGAGCACTTCCGTCGCCCGGGGATTCCCCGTCAAGACCGTCTTTTCCTCCGGAAAATACCGGGCCGATTGGGCAAAGGATATGGCAATTTTATCCACATAACGGCTCAAGAACTTGTTGGTCAGCCCGGGGACGCTGTTTTGTTCGTGGATCATCGTGGGAATGCCCAGCCGGTGAGCGGCATAGACCACCGGTCCGCAGACGTAGCCCCCCGTGCCGACCACGATGTCGGGCCGGAACTGTTTCAAAAGCGCTTTGCTTCTTCTTACCCCGCGAAGAAATTGGATCGCGGTTTTCACGTTGTCGGGGGAGAGTTTCCGCTTGAAACCGGATATCTCGATCGTCTCGAACGGGATGTTTTCTTTCCCGACGATGGATTTTTCCAGGCCTTTTTCCGTTCCGATATACAGGAACTCCGCATTCGGGTCGGCTTCCCTCACGGTCTTCATGAAAGCCAATGCGGGGTAGATATGGCCGCCCGTTCCCCCGCCGCTGACAACCAGCCTCATACTGTGGTTCACCTCAAAGAAAATAGAATTCTTTACTATTCTACTATATTATTCGGAAAAGGAAATGGATGCGGAGAAATATTATCATCCTTTAATGAAAATGAAAAAAACGAAAAAAAAAGAAACCTCCTCTTCTTTTTTCGGAACTTTCGGCAGTTTTTTCAACTAGATTTTCGCGTGGCGGCTGATATTCAAAAGGATGCCCGCGGCCATGAGGGTCAGCGTCAGCGACGAACCGCCGTAACTGAAAAAGGGAAGGGTGATGCCCGTTACGGGGATCAGGCCGATGACGACCCCGATGTTGATCATCACCTGGATGGCGATCATGGCGATGATCCCGACCGCCAGAAAGCTGCCGTACAGATCCGGGGCGTTGATGGCCGTCCGGATGCCCCGCCACAGCAGCAAGGCAAACAGAAGCAGGGCGAAGGAGGCGCCGATAAACCCCAGTTCCTCGGCGACGATGGCAAAAATGAAATCCGTTTGCGGTTCGGGCAAATAGAAAAATTTTTGCCGGCTTTGTCCAAGCCCGAGGCCGAAAAGCCCTCCCGGCCCGATGGCGAAGAGGGATTGGATGATTTGGAACCCGTTCCCCAAAGGATCCTGCCAAGGATCGAGAAAGGCCGTGATCCGCTGAATCCGGTAGGGCGCCGACAGGATGAGGAGGACGAAACCGGCAATGCCGGCCATGCCGAGCAACAGAAAATGGATAATCCTGGCGCCCGAGACGAAAATCATGAGGACGCAGGTGGCCACCATCACCGTTCCCGTTCCCAGGTCCGGCTGCAGCATGATGAGACCGAAGGCCGACATCACGAGCAGCAAGGTCGGCAGGAGCCCTTTGGCAAAGAAAGTCATTTTCTTCTGGTTTTCGGCCAAATATTTTGCCAAGAAAAGGATCATCGCCAATTTCATGAATTCCGACGGCTGGACGGAAAAAGCCCCGACGCCGATCCAGCTTCGCGATCCGTTCCGCACCGTCCCGATTCCCGGGATCAACACGAGCACCAGGAGGAGGAAACAAAAGATCAGGATCAATTTCCCCCAGGAACGCCATGTCCAATAGTCGATATTCATGAGAAAAAACATCGCCATGACCCCGATGAGGGCGAACAGCAGCTGTCTCTTGACGAAGTAAAAGGAATCGCCGAATTTATAATCCGCCCAAACGGCGCTGGCGCTGTAAACCATGATCAGCCCGAAAGCGAGCAAAGACAAAATGAGGAGGACGAGAAGAAAATCCGGAGATCGTTTGGCCGGCAAAGGAAACACCCCATCCGCGGTTATTGTTTCGACAAGCCTCTATTCTAATCTATGCACGGCTTCGATAAAGATGTCCCCTCTTTCTTCGAAACTTTTGTATTGATCCCAGCTGGCGCAGGCCGGAGAAAGGAGGATGACATCGCCGCTTTCCGAAAAATCGTAGGCCTTCTTCACCGCTTCTTCCACATTATCGACAACCGCCAGCTTTTCTATCCCTGCCTTCTCGCCGATTTCCCTCAGCTGATGTTTCGTTTGCCCGAAGCTGATCAACGCTTTGACGTTTTTTAAGGAGGGGATGAGCGGGGACAGATCATATCCCCGGTCCAGCCCGCCCGCGAGCAAAATCACGGGCCGGTCAAAGCTGCTTAAAGCGGTTTTTGTCGCAAGGATGTTCGTCGCCTTCGAATCGTTGTAAAACAGCCGGCCGTTCACGTTTTTCACAAATTGGAGGCGATGCTTGACGCCCCGGAAGGTTTTGAGGACCTTCGCGATGCTTTCGTTCGGAACGTTCAATAATTTGCACGCCGCCACGCCAGCCAGGACGTTTTCCAGATTGTGCCTGCCCGGCAGGGCCACATCCTTCACGGCCGCTACCCTTTCCCCGCGAAAACAGATAAAGCCGTCCTTTACGGACGCCCCTTCTTCAAGAAATTTTTCCGCGGAAAAGGGGATGACGTTCGCCCGGGAACTTTCGGCGATCTCCCTGCATTCCGGAACGGAATCGTTCACGATCAAAAAGTCGCTTTCCAATTGGTTTTTCGTGATGTTTTTCTTGGCGCTGACATAGTTCTCCCTCGTTTCGTGGAAATCCGCATGGGCGTCATAAATATTGGTGATCACGGCGATTTTCGGCCGGAACCGGTCGATGCCCGCCAATTGGAACGAGGACAATTCGGTGACGATCGGCTGATCCCGGCGGGCTTCCTGGGCCACCTCGCAGGCGACCAGCCCGATGTTCCCCGCGATCAACGGGGAAAGCCCGCCCTCCTTCAGCATCTCGTAAATCAACGTCGTGGTCGTCGTTTTCCCGTTCGTTCCGGTAATGCCGATGAACTCCCCCTCCGAGATCTGATAGGCCAGCTCCACTTCGGTGATGACCGGAATGCCGAGCTCTTGCGCCCGGCGGACCATCGGATTCCGGTACGGGATTCCCGGATTTTTGACCACCAGGTCAAAGTTTTCCTCATCGAAGAGGGAGACGGGGTGGGTGCCGCCGATCACCCGTATCTTTCGTTCCAGCAGTTGTTCCGCTTCCTCGCTTTCGGAAAGGGGCTTTACGTCGTTTACCAGAACGCGCGCCCCGAGTTTTTCCAATAAAAGGGCGGCGCTGACGCCGCTTTTGGCCAGGCCGAGCACAAGTACGTTCTTGCCCTTATAATCCGCGTATCTCATAACCACACCTCTATGTATATTCCCAAAGCTGCAAACAACAGGCCGGCCGTCCAAAAGGTGGCGACGATCCGCCATTCCGACCAGCCGGATAATTCGTAATGGTGATGGAGCGGGCTCATCCGGAAGATGCGCTTGCCGGTCGTTTTAAAAGATATGACTTGCAGGATGACCGACAACGTCTCGATGACGAACACGCCGCCGATGATCAGGAGCAGAAGCTCCAATTTCGTCAAGAGGGCGATGGCGGTCAGCGATCCCCCCAAGGCCAAGGAGCCGGTATCCCCCATGAAGACCTTGGCCGGATGGGCGTTGAAGACGAGAAACCCCAAAACGGCGCCGACCACGGCGACGGCGAAAAGGGCGACTTCATATTGTCCCTGGTACCAGGCCAGGATCCCGTAGGCGCCGAAGGCGATGGCCGCCGTACCGGACAGCAGGCCGTCCAGCCCGTCCGTCAAGTTTAGCGCGTTGGAAAAACCGACGAGCCAAAAAACGGCAAAGGGGGCATAGAGCCAGCCGAGGGGAAGGGAATAATCGACCCCCGGGATCTTGACCGTATCGGAAAAACCGTAATAACGGAGCACCAGATAGAAGACGAGGGAAATGGCGATTTGCCCGAGAAATTTTTGTCCGGATGTCAGCCCGAGATTGCGCTTGAATACGACTTTGATAAAATCGTCGAGAAATCCGAGCAGCCCGAAAGCGAAGGTGACAAATATCAATAACAGGGTTTCCGGACCGATTCCATAAAAATAGGCCGTCATGAAAAGGGATGAAATCAGGGTGGCCGACAAAATGACCAATCCGCCCATCGTCGGGATCCCCGATTTTTTTTGATGGGTTTTGGGGCCTTCTTCCCTGATGCTTTGTCCAAAATTCAATCTCTTGAGCAATTTGATCATCCCGGGAGAGAGAAGGACGGCGGTGAAAAAGGCGATGAGCATCGTATACAGCATCGATTGTTCCATCTTTATCAAACCCTCTCTTTCCGCATTACGCCAGCCTGTCTTTTTTCAACCGGTCTTCGATGCATTGTTTGGCCACGAGCCGGTCGTCGAATTCGAACACCCGGTCCCCGACAATTTGATAGGTTTCGTGGCCCTTCCCCGCGATGAGGACGACGTCGCCGGAAGAAGCCTGGCTGATGGCCCGGCCGATCGCTTCTTTCCGGTCGGGGATGATTTCATAATGCAGCCCCCGGACGCCGGCTTCCATATCCGCCAAAATCTTCAGCGGATCTTCTGAACGGGGATTGTCGGAAGTAAAGATCGGATCGGTTCCGTATCGGCAGGCGACTTGGGCCATGATCGGCCGCTTTTTCGGGTCCCGGTCGCCGCCGCAGCCGACGACGACGAAGATCCTTCCTTCTGCGAAGGAGCGGATCGTCTTCAACACGTTTTCCAAGCTGTCCGGCGTATGGGCGTAATCCACGATGACGGGAAACGGCTGGCCGCAGTCGACCAGTTCAAACCGGCCGGGCACGGACCGGAAATCCCTTAAGCCTTCCACGATTTCTTCGAGCTTCAGCCCGCATGCGATCCCGCAGGCGATGGCGGCCAAGGAATTGTATACGTTGAATTCCCCGATCAATTTCATTTCCACCGTCTCCTCGCCCACGGGGGTGATCACCCGATAGCTCATGCCGCGGTTGGAATAGCGGATCGCTTCCGCGCGGACATCGGCATCCCCTTTTATTCCGTAGGTGAGGACATGGGCGGAGGTGGATCTTGCCAATAAGTCGGCGGCGCCGTCATCCTTGTTGAGGATGGCAAATTTTTTCCTTTTCCCATTATAATGGTTGCCGAGTTGGGAAAACAATAAACTTTTCACCCGCAGATACTCATCCATCGTTCGATGGTAGTCCAGATGGTCCTGGGTAAGATTCGTAAAGACGGCCACGTCGAAATCGATGCCCCGCACCCGGCCCTGGTCCAGGGCGTGGGAAGAAACTTCCATCGTCACGACCGCTACGTTCCGTTTTTTCATTTCATGGAGGTGTTTTTGCAAAGTCAGGCAATCGGGGGTCGTGTTTTTCGTTTCATAGGTATCCTCGGCGATTTTCACATACAGGGTGCCGATCAGGCCGGTTTTTTGACGGACGGAGCGGAAGATTTGGTCGATCATATGGCTGACGGTCGTCTTTCCGTTCGTCCCGGTGATGCCGATGACCCGGAGGGAATGGCTCGGTTGGCCGTAAAAGGCATCGGCCATAACGGCCATGGCCCGGGCGGTGTCATTGACGACGACGACCGGCACATTCAGGGGCAGCGGCCGTTTGGCGACGACCGCCGCCGCCCCGTTATCGACCGCTTCCCGGGCAAACCGGTGGCCGTCGGTCTTTGTCCCTTCGATGCAGAAAAACAGACTTCCCTTTTTAACCTTTCGGTGGTCATTTTCCAAGGAAAGGATTTCCGGATCGGATGAATGGAAGATTTTATAGAAAGGGAGAACTTGCAGCAATTCCTGGAGCTTCATATGGACATCTCCTTGGGGTTTTCTGTTATGCTAAAAAATCGCACCTTTCATTTTACATCAAAAAAGGGGCAAAGGCTATCGAAATTTCCCGGGGAACCTTTTTTCCGCCCGGCCTTTTTTGAAAAACATTCGTTTTTTCGCGGTGTTTTTCCCGGAAAGAGGCGTTTCCGGCTTGACCGGATGTTCGCGAAAAAAGCCGCAAGGCAAAGGGCATCCAAGGGAAGAACGTCTCCTCCGAACATATTTTTCAAAAAGGCAAGCCGCCGATGAGCCGCGGAATGATCGATGGCGGATTTCCGCAGGGACCAAACCCCGGCGGAGGCAGGCGGATCCCCTCCGGGGCGGAAAGGGGGAAAATGGCTGATCTTCGGTTGCTCGGCAACGGTTTTGATTTGTTTCAAAGACTTCCGGTATGAAACCGCGATCGGCATCTTGCCGGCCGATCCCCGCGGCGTAGATCCCGGAGAACCCCTGCCTGTATGGAAGCTTCCCCATTCTTCGGGGATCCGGAACACAAAAGAAGATGCCGCATGAGGATTCCCGTTTCCTCCTTCCGGCCTTGCTAAAGGGACCGTCCGGAAAAGGCAAAATCATCTTGTCTTGTGACGGCCCCGGAACTTCCTCCGGCGGTTCCCGGAAGGTTTTCCGGAGGGCGTCCGCCCCCGAATCGCGCTTCCCGCGCAGCTTTGTCTGTCATAATTTTTGCCGGCCGTTTTGAACCTTCATTCCATACAATATATTCTTCCATCCGCCTATTCTTTCATATGGAAAGGCTTTCCGTCGCCTTCCATTCCCCCCGCTTCTTTCGGGAAACCCCGGCAGGAAGCCGCCGGCCCGGACGGTCGCGACGGGAATCGGGCGGACGGATGTTCCCGTTTCCCGTCGCAACAGGTGATGCCGGAAGAGCGAGCGGGCCTGGATACGGCTTAAAAAACCGTTCTTTCCCTTTGCGGACAGACAGCTGCTTCCCAAGCGCTTTCCCCGCCTTCCTTTCCCGAAAACCCTTTCGCCGCTCCCGGCCTTTTCCACCGTCCCAAAGCCATCAAGATTCATGGCCTAACTCCCGTCATCCAATACGATGCGAACCGTCGATCCCTCTTCCACCTTCGTCCCCGGTTCGGGAGACTGCCGGATCACCTTTCCTCCGCTTCCGTTCACTTCCAGTTTTAAGTTGAACATCTGCTGGAAGATCTCCTCTTTCGTCATCCCGATCAAGGAAGGGACTTCCACCATTTTCGGATCCGGCCACGTCCATTCCTTGTCGATTTGCTCCTTTCGCCGGTCCACGTCGAGGATCGGCATGGTATCTTCGATAATGCGTCCGACGATGGGCGCCGCCACCGTCCCCCCGAACTGGATCACTCCTTTCGGATTGTCCACCGCCACATAGACGACGATTTCCGGGTCGTCGCTGGGCGCAAAACCGATGAAGGAAACGATATAGTTGTTTTCCAAATATCGGCCGTCCTTCGCCTTCTGCGCCGTCCCCGTCTTGCCTCCGACCCGGTATCCTTCCACGTAGGCCTTCTTCCCTGTCCCTTTGGCCACGACGCTTTCGAGCGCGTACCGCACCTCCGCCGATGTTTTCTCGGAGATCACCTTCCGTTTGGCGACCGGTGTCTTCCGCATGACCGTTTCTCCCTTTTCGCCGTCGATCAATTCCTTGGCGATATAGGGCTGGTACAGGGTGCCGCCGTTGACAGCGGCCGCCACCGCCGTCACCTGCTGGATCGGGGTAACGGACACCCCTTGTCCGAAGGCGGTAGTCGCCAGCTCCACCGGGCCGACGCGGTCGAGGGAAAAGAGGATCCCCTTTCCTTCCCCGTTCAAGTCAATCCCCGTTTTCGCGCCGAAACCGAAGTTCCGGATGTATTGGAAAAGCTTTTCCTTTCCGACCCGGTTTCCCAATTCCACAAATCCCGGGTTGCAGGAATTTTCGACCACTTCCAAAAAGGTTTCGCTGCCGTGCCCCCCTCTTTTCCAGCAGTGAAGCCGGGTCCCGGCAACCGTCACGTATCCCGGGTCGAAAAAATGATCATGCTCCAAATCCACCTTGCCTTCTTCGAGGGCCGCGGCCAGGGTGATGATCTTGAAGGTCGAACCCGGTTCATAGGTGCTCCAGATCGGCAAATTCCGGTTATACACCTCCGGCGGGACGTTCTGATAATCAGAAGGATTGAAGTTGGGCCTTGAAGCCATCCCGAGGATTTCCCCGGAATCGGGATCCATGGCGATGGCGATCAATCCGTCCGGAGAATATTGGGTTTGGGCCGCGTCCAATTCCCGTTCGAGGATCATCTGGATCCGGACGTCGATCGTCAATTTTAAATCGAGGCCGTCGACCGGCGGCCGGTATTCATCGGCCATCTCTTCCATCCTTTCCCCTTTTGCCGTGGAATAAAATTGGACCGAACCCCTGCTCCCGGCGAGCTGCTTATCGTACGCCAGTTCCAGCCCCGACAATCCCTGGTTGTCGATCCCCGTAAACCCGAGGACATGGGACAAAAGGGTGCCGTAAGGGTAGTAGCGTTTATAATCCTCGGCGATGTAAACCCCCTTTAAATTCATTTGCCGAAGCTGCCTGGCCTTTTCTTCGGAAATCTTCCTCCCTTCGGGGATCCGTTCAATCATCGTTTTTTTCGTAACATGCCGATAAGCCTTTTCCTTCGGCATCGCCAAAACTTCCGCCAGCTTTTCGGCCGTCTCCGCCGGGTTGTCCACCTGTCTCGGAATCACGTATACCGTGGGGGCGCTGACGTTCGCGGCAAGCGGCGTCCCGTTCCGGTCCACAATCATTCCCCGTTTCGGTTCGAAGGGAATCTCGCGGCTCCAGGAATCCTTCGCCTTATCCGTCAGCATGTTCCCCAGGACGAATTGAACATAGCCGAGGCGGAAGGCCAGCAGGAAAAAAAAGAGGATTCCGAAGATCAGGACGAGCAGGAGCCTTTTCCGCACCGTCACTTGGGAAACGCGCATAAAAAAGAACGAACCTCCTTCCCGATGGGCTCGTTCTAATATATGCTTGTATTTTTTTTATAGAACGGAACCTTTGCGGACCGTCCCGGGGAGGACGGGATTTACGGGCCGCCCAGATCTTCATTTCCCCCTTCATCCCCGGGGACAAAAACATTTTCCGGATCTTGGAATTTCAATTTGATTTCCGCGGAAGGATCGACGGGGGTGCCGGGTTTTACCGACTGCCGGACGACATAGCCCTCCCCTTCCATCGAAAATTTGAGGCCTGCCGCCTGCATCAGTTTCACGCAATCCCGCTTGGACCAGTTGGTCAAATCGGGCATCACCAATTTACCGTCGGCAACGACGATCACCTTTTCCTTCTCCAGCAATCGCTCTCCCGCTTCAGGATATACGGCCTTCACCGTATTCCCGTCTCCGATCACGACGGGTTCCAGCAGGCTCTCCCTGATCAGGGTTTCGGCCCGGCTCACCGTTTCTCCCGTCACGTCGGGCACGGCCGTTGTCCGTTCCTTTTCTTGAGCCTGATTCTCCGGCTTGATGTTCAAATATTGAAGGCTGTTTTTCATCACTTGGTTAAACACCTTCGAAACGGGAACCGAACCTTGTTCGAATTCCTGTTCATTCAAATCGGGCTGCTGGATCATGACGTAGACGATCAGCCGGGGATCGTCCTTCGGGGCGGTGCCGAGGAAGGAGAAGCGATAATTGTCCCATCCGCTCATGTACCCTTCCCCGCTCTTGTAGATTTGGGCCGTTCCCGTTTTTCCCGCGACCTGGTAGCCTTCGATGTTGAACCGCTGCCCCGTCCCCTTTTCGGAAGTAACGACCGTTTCCAAAATGTCCAAAACCTTCTTGGCGGTGGCGGCGGAAACCGGCTGCCCGACTTGCTGCGGTCCGTTCTTCCGGATCGTTTTGCCGGAAGCGTCCACAATCCGATCGATGATGTACGGCTTCATCATTTTCCCGTCATTGGTGATCGCCGTCATGGCCTGAACGAGCTGGATGGCGGTGACGGACGTGGCCTGCCCGAAGGCGGTGGACACCTTATCCAGCGGCCACTTGTATTGAATCGTTCCCGACGCCTCATTCGGCAATTCGATCCCCGTCGGCACGCCGAAGCGGAACTTGTCCAAATACTTCCTGAAGGTTTCCGTTCCGATCTTTTCCAGCAGATAGGCGAAGCCCACGTTGGAAGAGCGTTGGACCGCCTCCAGAAAGGTGATTTCTCCCCACCCGGTCCCGTTATGGTCCCGGATGACTCCTCCCTGCGCTCTGTATTGCCCCGAACGGAATGTCTCATTCGGGTTGAAAACGCCCTCTTCGACGGCGGCCGCCAGCGTGAAAACCTTCATTGTCGAACCCGGTTCATATTGTTCTTCCACGGCGATATTGTGCCAGTTTTCCTCGATGCCTTCCCGCGTGTTCGGGTCGAAGGAAGGGCGCTGGGACATGGCCAAAATGGCTCCCGTCTTGGCATCGGCCACGATTCCGATCATCTTCGTCGGATTGTATTCCTCATCCACCTGGGTCAAGGCGTCTTCCAAAAAGCTTTGAATCTTTTTGTCGAGGGTCAAATACACCCGCGCACCCTGGGAGGGGGGGATGACGTTTTTTTCGCTGCCGGGCAATACAAAGCCCCATACGTCGCTTTTATACTGAATCTTTCCCGGGGTGCCGGACAAATACTTGTCCAGGCTTTTTTCCAGGCCCATTTGCCCGGTCAGTCTTTCCGTGCCGTCTTCCTCGTTTTTGGCATAGGCGGCGTAGCCGATCACATGGGAGGCGAACACGCCGTTGGGGTACGTGCGGTTTTTCTCGCGCAGGAAAATGATGCCGGGCAAATGCAAGCTTTCGATTTTTTTCTTCGTTTCGTACGTAAGGTTTTTGCCCGCGGTTCCGAACTCCACTTGAAAGGCGTCCTTCGTCAGCCTCCGGTAAATATCCTCCTCGGACATCGGGATGTATTTTGCAAGCTCGGCGGCGGTTTTTTTCGGGTCGACGACATGGAGGGGACGGCTGGAATTTTTCGAAACTGAGGGATCCAAGATGGCGGCCAATTTGTAGGTGGTGGTATCGATCGCCAGCGGATTACCGGACCGGTCGAGGATCGGTCCTCTGGAGGCATCGATGATCCGGTTTTTCACGTATTTTTCTTCCGCCTTTTCCGCCAACACCCTTCCGTCGACCTGGCCTGTCAATTGAATGACGAAAAAACGGTAGGTCAATATAAAAAAAAGCAGGCAAAACAGGACGAATAAAATGGCCGCCCCGACATTCATGTTCGCCCGTTTTCTTTTCATCGGTTCTGAACAACCTTCACCCGGTCCCCGTTCATTTTGAGACCCAATTTTTCCGCTTCTTTCAACAGCCGGCTATATTCGCTCAATTCATTCACCCGAGCCTGCAAATCCTCGTTGATTTTGGCCTGTTCCTCTATTTTCGCTTCGACTCTCTGGATATCCCGGTTGACTTCATAAATTGCCGCCTGATTGGCCACCAGCTTCACCGACAGCACAAACAGGACCGAAAGAAACAGGGCGAAAAGCAATTTCTCCCCTTTGGTAATCTTCCGGCTTTTAATGAGGATATCCTTTAATTCTTCCTGCCTCGGCTCCTGATGGTATTGATATTTTCTCGCCAGGTTGCTCATCATCCCAACTCCCTCAGCTTTGTTTCAATTTTTCGGCGATTCGCAATTTCGCGCTTCTGGAACGCGGGTTCCTTTCCAATTCCTCTTCCGAAGGAAGTACGGGCTTTTTCGTGACGATCTTCAACACCGGCTGCCTGTCCTCGGGAACGACCGGCAGCCCCCTCGGCAAATCGGGAACATCGCTGTATTTTTTGAAAATCCTTTTGCAGATCCGGTCTTCCAAGGAATGGAAGGTAATCACGGCAACCCGGCCCTTTGCGCCCAGCAACCGGACGGCCTGCTCCAAAGATTCTTCCAGTGCCGCCAATTCGTCATTGACGGCGATCCGTATCGCCTGAAAGACCCGCCTGGCCGGATGTCCTCCCTTCCTTCGCAGCGGGGCGGGAATGGCGTCCTTGATGATGCCGGCCAGTTCAAAGGTCGTCTCGATCGGTTTCCTTTCCCTTTCCTTGACGATGCGGCGGGCGATTTGCCGGGAAAATCGCTCTTCCCCGTATTGAAAAAAAATTTCCGCCAATTTTTCATAGGGCCACTCGTTGACGATGGTTTTCGCCGTCAATGGCCGGCTCCGGTCCATTCGCATATCCAAGGGGGCGTCATGCTGGTAGCTGAATCCCCTCTCCGGCTGATCGAGCTGGGGAGAAGAAACGCCGAGGTCGTACAGGATGCCGTCAACCGCTTTGATTCCCCTTTTTTCCAGCTGTTCCTCCAGATGGCGGAAATTGTCCCGGATGATTTCCACCTGGCCGTAAGGGCGAAGCCTTTCCCGGGCATTTTCCACCGCCTGCTCGTCCTGGTCGAAGGCGTACAGCTTCCCTTTATCGGAGAGGCGTTTGGCAATTTCTTCGCTGTGCCCCCCGCCGCCCAACGTGCAGTCGACATAGATCCCGTCTTCTTTAATATCCAATCCTTCCACGGCTTCTTTCAAAAGAACCGGCGAATGTTCAAACATGGAGTGTCTCCCTCACTTTCTGCGATGCAAACAGAGCTGTCATGCGCATTTCGCCTACAAATGAAAGTCGATCAGGTTTTCCGCGATTTCCGAGAACGATTGTTCCGAGTCATTAAAGTATTCTTCCCAAATTTCCTTGCTCCAAATTTCAATCCGGTTCGACACTCCCAAAACAACGCATTCCTTTTCCAGTTTGGCGTATTGGATCAAAGTGGCAGGAATATTCACGCGTCCTTGCTTGTCAATTTCACACTCGGTTGCCCCGGAAAAGAAAAATCTTGAAAAGGCACGGGCATCTTTCTTGGTCAATGGGAGGGATTTGATCTTTTCTTCGATCGTTTTCCATTCGTCCATGGGATAACCGAACAAACATTGATCCAATCCCCTCGTCAAAACGAAAGTATCGCCAAGGTTTTCCCTGAACTTGGCGGGGATGATGATCCTTCCTTTCGCATCAATGGAATGCCGGTATTCACCCATGAACATGAATAATCCCTCCACTTTATACCACTAATTTACCATAAGTCACCACAATTCTCCACCTGTTTTTCTGTATTTTCCCCCTCCTTTTCATAAGCAAAAAGTCCCATTTTTATCAATAAGCGGCATTCCCTCAACCGCGGAAAGAAGCGGTGTCTGCCGTTCCTTCCCGCAGGATCGGGCGCCCACGGCGCCGCGCATCCCCTGCGCGGGCAACCATGCGGCGGCATAAAAAAAGACGCTCTTTTGCGCCAAACGGAAAAACAAAAAAGGAGGCGCCCAAAAAGGCCGATTTGCAGCCTTTGGGACAGCCTCCTTGAAACTGCGTTATCAAAGTTTCACCGCGTGATGGCGTCCGGAAAAATCCAAGGGCAATTCCATGAGTTCGTCGATCAGGGAAAAGCCGTAAAGGTTGATGAAGTAAAAGACATTCCAACACCTTTCCTGAAAGCCGCCCAGGGGATGAAGGAAGTTTTCGATCCGCATATACTTTCCCAAAAGCTCCCCGTGTTTTCTCAGCATCGATTGTTCCGCCTTGCTTTGCAAATAATCCAGCTGGGAAAGGACGATGCGGGAATTTTTTTCCACGATCTCCGCCAGCCCCTTATCTTTCGCCAGGGCATAGCCGGCAACTTCCCGGTAAATGCGGAAGATCTCCTCCCTCTTTTCCGCCACGAACCCGAGGAATTCCCGGTCTTTCAGCCGGTTGATTCGCTCTTCCAGCTCTTCCTCGACGCCTTGCGTCAGCACCTTTTCCAGGGACAAGGACAGGTCTTCCAAATCGCTGGCGATATTCCTTTCGATGAGGGTGATTTGGATCCTCGGGACGACCGGCGGCATGTTCATTCCGAAAAGTTCAAAAATCTTTTTCAGCTCCGCCCAGTAGGCGATTTCCCCCGGGCCGCCGATGAAGGCCAATACGGGAAACAGCCATTCCTGCATGAGCGGCCGCGTCACCACATTGTTGCTCAATTTCTCCGGGTGATGCTCCGCGACGGACCTCAGCTCTTCCAAAGAAAATTTCACCCGCTCCCCGAAGGCGGCATCCTTCTCCCGGTCGAAATAAAGCAAGACGCGGTTCCCGTCCTGCTCATAGAACAGGTGCAAACAGTCCGCCTTCGTGTCGATCATTTTTTCGTATCCCATTTGTTGAAGAAGGTTTTGTTGGTCCGCCAAGGCATCCGCCAGCCGGGGGCCGGCATCGAGGATCCGTCCGAAATATTCCCCTTCCAGCCGGCGCAATTCCGGGTAGGCCGAATCGATGAACAGGAGTCCGTATTTCCCGAAAAAATGAAGGATGATTGCCGCAAAAAATTCCGTATAAGTGGTTACCCGTTCCGTCAAACCGTCCAGAAACGCCAAGACCGCCTTCGTATGTTCCGTTTCCCCGAAGTGTTTCAGCCATTTCCTGTACCAGCGGCGGATTTCTTCCCCCTCCACCGGCCGTTTTGAAACCATCTGTTTATCCAACGGATGCTTTTGGCGATAAATATGCTTTTTCAATTTGCCCTTATCCAAGTAATAAACATGGTTGACTTCGCCGATGTCATGGTCCTCGCCGGCGATCCAGAAAACGGGCACCACCGGCACGCCCAACTCCCTTTCCTTTTCCCGGGCGAGGGCGAGGACGGATAATATTTTATGAATCGTATAAAGGGGGCCGGTCAAGAGCCCGGCCTGCTGGCCGGCAATGACGACCGCGCTTCGGGGATCGGCCAGTTTTTCCAGGTTTTTTTCCACGGCCGAAGGAAGGAATGGGGAAAATTGTTTCATATATTTTTCGATGCAGTTCTTGAGCCCTTCCCTTTGGAACCGCCGCTGCATCAGCTCCCGGTAACGGCGGCGGCTCTCGCTTCCCTTCCAATCCCGGTAATGGAAAAAGGAACCCTCGCCTGCCAGATATTCGCCGACGAGCCGGTTTTTCGCATAGGGAACGTTCAGATGGAGCAATTCCAATAGCGTTCTTCCTTTCCCGACATCCTGTGATCATATGTAGGCAATTCCTTTATACAAGAGTCCAAAGAAAACGAGCAGAACATAAGCGGCAAAAAAGACGAGAAAGCCGAACCGCCAAATCTTCCGCAACAGTTTTCCGAGCGGGATTTCTCCATTCCATTTCAAGTATACATAAATCCCGCCGGAAATGAAAAGCAGGAAGATTCCGACCGGAAAAAGAAAAGGGTTCGGCCAGATCTCCCGCAGCAAAAAATGGACGGACAGCATGAAAAAGACGGAAGAACAATCCGCCGCCAGCTTCACGGATCCTTCGGCGCCAAAAAACGGTTTGGCGGCGAGGAAGATGGCAAAAAACGGAAGAAATGGGGCAAAAATAAATAAAGCCAATAAAAATGCGATCAAGGAAGACATGGTTACTCCACCTTTTCCCGTTCCAACCCTTTGATCAGCAGATACAGCGTTTCCAGGATGGGAGCGCGGATTCCTCTTTCCTTCCCTTTTTCCAAGGCATAGCCCAGGATGGCCTCGGCCTCCGTCCTTCTTCCCTCGGCCAAATCCTTCCACATGGAAGAACGGTTTCCGGCCGTGTTCCGGCAAACCTGCATGACATGCCGGAAGGTTTCCTCCCGGCCGTCAGCGGGGAAGATGGCGAAAACCTCGTCAAAAAGCTTCCTGGCCGCCTGATAAAAATCAGGGTTCTCCGCCAGTTTCCCGTTGGGGAGCTGCAAGAGGGCGGTCAGCGGATTGATGATCAGATTCACCCGCAATTTCCGTACCAGCATTTCCTCCGCATCGTCCTCGACGAGGAAGGGAAAACCGGGGACCTCCAGCCCCTTGGCCAGCCTGGCGAAAAATTCCCGGTCCCCCCGGAACAGGGCAACCCTCGTCACTCCCCTTCCCTTCAAATGCAGTCGGTTGGCTTCCGTACGCATGGCGCCATGTTCGACGGAACCGAGGATGAGCGTCCGATGGGGAAGCCCTTCCAGAAAGGGAAGATGGCCCATCCCGTTTTGCAAAAAAAGAAGGGGGATCCGGCCGGGAATTTTTTTCAGTTCCCCCGCCAAAGCGGGGAGGTGGTAGGATTTGACGGCGACGATCAGGCAATCCAAATCCTCCCCCGCATATCCGGCGGCGGACCGCCGCACCCGGCAGCGGATTTCCCTTTCCCCTTCCCGGAGGAGGATTCCTTCTTTTCCGATTTTGGCCGCCTGTTCCTCCGTCCGGCAATACAAATAAATGTCATGCCGTTCTCCCAAACAGCAGGCGAACAACAGGCCGATGGATCCGGCACCGATGATTCCGATCTTCATCCTTTTCACCCGAAATCGCGGATATCTTTACGCAAGGACAAAACGGCCCCGCAGCCGCCTTGCCCTCCTTCATCCACCATTATACAGGATAAACCGGATTTTTTCTCTCGCTGAAGGCGATATTCTTGGATTCATAAAACTGTAAACGTTCCGCCAATACCCGGCGCAAGCCGTTTGCCGGGACGATTTCATCGACGATCAATTCGGAGGCGACGCGGTAAATGTCGATCGCCTCCCGGTATTCGTTTTCCTTTTCCCGGATAAACGCCTTGCGTTCGTCCGCATCTTCGATCTCCTGAATCTTGTTGGCATACACCGCATTGACCGCCGCTTCCGGGCCCATGACGGCGATCTGGGCCGTCGGAAGGGCGAGGCAGAGATCGGGTTCAAAAGCCGGCCCCGCCATGGCGTACAGTCCGGCGCCGTACGCCTTCCGGACGATGACGGATATCTTCGGGACGGTGGCGGAACTGACGGCGGCGATCATTTTCGCCCCGTGGCGGATAATCCCTTCCCGTTCCACCTTCGTCCCGATCATAAAGCCCGGAACGTCCGCCAAGAACAGCAACGGGATGGAAAAGGCGTCGCAAAGAAAAATGAACCGGGCCGCCTTATCCGCCGAATTGACGAAAAGAACCCCCCCTTTGACCTTCGGCTGGTTGGCGACGATGCCGACCGCCCTCCCGCCGATCCGGGCCAGACCGGTAATGATTTCGGGGGCGTACAACTTTTTGATTTCAAAAAAGCTGCCTTCATCGATGATCCCGTCGATCAGTTCATACATATCAAAAGGCAGGTTTTGATTTTCCGGAATCAGCTTTTCCAGGTCGGCCCCCTTTTTCTCCGGTTTTCCGGGAAGTTTATCCGGCTTTTCCCGGTAATTTTGCGGAAAATAGGATAGGTACCTCTTCGCCGCTTCGATCGCCTCTTCCTCGTCCTTCGCCAAATAGTCTCCGCATCCGCTCACCGTGCAGTGCATCCTCGCCCCGCCCATCTCCTCGAGGGAAACCTTCTCGCCGATCACCTTCTCGGCCATCCGCGGCGAGCCCAAATACATGGAGGCGTTTTTATCGACCATGATGACGATGTCGCAAAAGGCGGGGATATAGGCGCCGCCGGCGGCGGACGGTCCGAACAGGATGCAGACTTGGGGGACCATCCCGGACATTTTGACCTGGTTGTAAAAAATTTTGCCGGCTCCCCGGCGGTTCGGAAACATTTCCAACTGGTCGGTAATCCGCGCCCCGGCGGAATCGACGAGGTAGAACATCGGCACTTTCAGCTTCATGGCCGTCTCCTGGATGCGGATGATCTTTTCCACCGTCTTCGCGCCCCAGGAACCCGCCTTGACCGTCGAATCATTGGCCATGACGCAAACGGTCCTCCCGGAAATCTTCCCGAGGGCGGTCACCACCCCGTCCGCGGGGAGATCCGCTTTCGTACAATTGGCAAACATCCCGTCTTCCTGGTAATCCCCGCCGTCGAAAAGGAGTTTCAACCGGTCGCGGACGAACAGTTTGCGGTTTTCCTTTAATTTTTCATGATATTTCGGATGGCCGCCCCGGCAAATCCTTTCCCGGTATGCTTCCAACCTTCCCGTTCCCTTTTCCATCTTCCATCCCCTTTCCGCGTTTACAACGATTCGAGGGTTACCAAAACATCCCCTTCATTGACGAAATCGCCCGCCCGGACGTGAATTTCCTTAACGGTCCCTTCCGCATCGCTTTCCACCGGGATCTCCATCTTCATCGATTCCAGCACGGCAACGGCCTGCCCCCTTTTCACTTCTTCCCCCACGGATACCAAGATTTGAAAAACGGTGCCGGCCATCGACGCCTCAATTTTTTTCATCCCCTTTTCCTCCCTTTTCCCTTTGATATTCCTGCACCAGATCGGTGAAATATTTCCCTTCGGCGAATGGCGGGTAGGCAATCAGGCCTCGGAGCAAAGGAATATTGGTTTTGATCCCTTCGATTTCCGTCTCGGCAAAATATTTCTCCGCGCGCGCCAAACAATCTTCCCGGGTCTTTCCGTGGAAGACGCACTTGGCGATCAACGGGTCATAAAAGGGGCTGACCCGGTTTCCTGCTTCGTAGCCCGCATCGGTCCGGACATCGTCCCCCCTTCCCCAGGCCAGCTTTTCGATGACGCCCGGCGACGGATAAAAATTGTCCGGATCTTCGGCGTAAATCCGGAATTCGACGGCATGGCCCCGGTGAACGATCGCCTGTTGCGGTTTCGGCAGCGGCTTGCCCGATGCGAGAAGGACTTGCCATTCGACAAAATCGATCCCGGTCACGGCTTCCGTCACCGGATGTTCCACCTGGAGGCGGGTGTTCATTTCCAAAAAATAGAAATTTTCCGCTTCGTCGACGATGAACTCTACCGTCCCGACGTTTTCATAGGAAACCGCGCGGGCGGCCCGCAGGGCGGCCTCATACATCCTTTCCCGGGTGTTACGGCTTAATAAAGGGGAGTGGGTTTCCTCGATCACCTTTTGGTTTCTCCTTTGCGCGGAACAGTCCCTTTCAAAAAGGTGGACGAGGTTCCCGCGGGCGTCGCCGGCCACCTGGATTTCCACATGCCGCGCCCGCCCGATGAATTTCTCCACATAGATCCCGCCGGAACGGAAATAGGCCTTCGCCCGGGATTGAACCCCTTGGAACGAACGGTAAACCTCCTCTTCCGTCCGGCACAGGGCCATGCCGATCCCCCCTCCTCCGCCGCTCGCCTTCAACATGACGGGAAAGCCGATTTCCCGGGCCGCCTCCGCCGCTTCCTCCGCCGTTCCCACTTCCGGACTGCCGGGAACGACGGCCACTCCGGCGCGGGCCATCGCTTGCCGCGCCGCCAATTTATCGCCCATCAAGGCGATCGTATCCGGTTTCGGACCGATAAACACCATGCCCGCTTCCATGACCCGGCGGGCGAAGCCGGCGTCTTCCGACAAAAACCCGTAGCCGGGATGGATCCCGTCGACCCCGTTTTTTTTGGCAATCTCCAACAGGCGGTCCTGATTCATATAGGACTCCCGGACCGGACCCTTGCCTATGCAAAAGGCGTGATCCGCTTCCCGGACAAAGGGCAAAGGTTCATCCGGTTCGGAATAAACCGCCACCGTCCCGATCCCCATTTTTTTCAAGGTCCGGATCACCCTTAAGGCAATTTCCCCCCGGTTTGCGACCAGAATCTTTTCCATCCCCTTCTCCCTTTCAAAAAAAATCAGTCGGCCATTGTTTACATTCGACTTCTTTCCCCGGATTCCTTCTCTTTTCTGCAAACGTTTTCTTTTTTTGCGGTAAATTCTTGGTTTTTTTATTATATAATGAAAGTATAGATCAATCAGACATCTTTACGGCAAACAAAGGGGGAGTAGGCATGGAGGTAAAAGTAGAAAGATTGAAGGTGAACTATAAAACGTTGGAAGAGTTTAAACAGTTTAAAGAATACGGGCTGCAGGAGCTGTCCATGCTGGAGGATCTGCAGGGAAACATCATCGAAAACGACAGCGAATCCCCTTTTTACGGAATCTATTACGGGGGAAAATTGGTGGCCCGGATGAGCCTGTATAAAATCGATAAGAAATACGACCAGTATTTTGATCCGCCGCAGGACTATCTGGAATTGTGGAAACTGGAGGTCTTGCCCGACTATCAAAGAAAGGGGTTCGGCACCGCCCTCGTCAATTTCGCGAAAAGCTTCAACATGCCGATCAAAACGAACGCAAGGATGAAATCGAAGGAATTCTGGATCAAGAACGGGTTCGTTCCCGTCCGCTACAACGTGGAACGGGATTTGGGAGAAAACCCGCTGATCTGGCATCCGGAAGGGATCCGTTTGAAAGAATGAAACGGCACCGAACGGTCCGTCCCGGGGCGTGCTGATGAGCGGACGGATACATGCGGGGTCAGTCCTTCAGGCTGACCTTTTTTCAGGGAAGTCCGCCGTCCGCATCTTCCTTTTTTTCCTCCGGCCCGTCGTTCCTGGTCTCCTTTTTTTCGGTCATCTTTCTCGCCTTTTCCATGATCGCCAGCAGCGCCAGGTAGTCCTGGCTGATCATCCTGTTTTCCCGTTCCAACGACTCGATCCTCTTTTCCAGCTCCTTTACCTTTTCATTCTCCTGCTCCATCTGTTGGACATACCCGTCGACTTTCGTCAAATAGGTCTTCAGCTGTTCCAGGCAGACGATGAATTGGTCCAGCGCCTGAACATCCGGTGCCGGAAACGGGCCTGGTTTCGCCGGCTGATTTTTCTTCGTTCCGGACGCCTTCTTCAATGCCTTCCGCTGCTTTTTCGCCCATTCGATCTCGTTTTTATATCGTTTCCGCAGCGCGGAATTCCAGCGGAAACCGCAGGCGGCCGGCGTCCGGCTGAGTTTTTTCCCGACTTCGGCAAATGCCTGCAATTGGGTGCTTCCCTCCCGGATATGCTTTAAAACCGTTTCGGCCAATAAGGAATCTTCTTCGTTTGTCCATGCATCTTGACGGACTGCAGCCATACCGTTCCCTCCTAGCGCATTTTGTATTAAATATATGCGCCTGATAGAAACGATAGACTTCCCGCCCGCCCTTTGCCGCTGATATTTTCCCGCCGCGGGATGCCCACGGCCTTCAGGCGAAGAAAAGAATTCTGCAGACCAATTCGGCAAATCCGGTCCCTTTCTCCCCCCATCCAAGCGATGAAAGGGATTGCTTTGCGGCTGATATTTTCCCTGCCGAGAGGCCGCCACATTAGGCATTTTTCTTTTCCCGGCCAAAAATTTTCGCCCCCTCGCGGCGAAGACGCCTGCAAGGGGGCGATGTTCAAGTCCGATATTATTTGCTGATGACTTCTCTTCCTTTATAGGTTCCGCAATTTTTGCAGACGCGGTGGGCGAGTTTCATCTCCCCACAGTTCGGGCATTCGACCAAGCCGGGAACCTGCAGTTTATAATGGGTGCGGCGAAGCCGTTTTCTCGCCTTTGAAGTTCTTCGGAAAGGTACTGCCATCATTTCCACCTCCTTAACGGGCCGGGAGCGGTCAATCTTTCTTTTCCAGCAATTGGGTCAGTTTTAGGAGCCGGGGATCGATCTTCTTCTTTTCTTCCCCCTCTCCGATAAATTCCCAATCCTTTCCCGACCGCAGCATGTTTTGTTCCGCATTTTCACTGTATACTTGCATGGGAATTTCCAACAATACCAATTCCTGAACGACCGGCGTCAAGTCGATGGCGTTTCCTTCGACCACGTGGATCTCTTCGTCGGCCATCGCTTCCTTTTCCATGTCTTCCTTTTCCAGGAAGATCTCCGTCGAATGGAT
Organism: Caldibacillus debilis DSM 16016; assembly: GCF_000383875.1. Lineage (NCBI taxonomy): Bacteria > Bacillati > Bacillota > Bacilli > Caryophanales > Bacillaceae > Caldibacillus > Caldibacillus debilis. The sequence continues at coordinate 52,631 of NZ_KB912902.1, forward strand.
GTCCAGCGGGAAACGGACATCCGCAAGCGTCAAGGCGCAAGGCAAAATCAGTTCGCCGGTGATGTGCAGGTGAAAGGTGATTTTTTTCGGGCCGATTTCGGCGGAACCTTTGACATGGATCGGCGAAATATCCCGGATCTCGGGATCCGCATCTTTCAGCTGCGACAGATCCACCGTTTCCTCAAATTCAAAGGTTTGATTCCGGTAGGTTCGCAAACGGGAGATTAGCCATTTCAATGCCTTCACCTCAAGACAACAAAAGTAATTATAACGGTCATCCCTTTTTTTGTCAATATATTTCGCTTTACACTTTCCTTTGCTATGATATATATATTCTCACCCTTTGAAATCCTTTGATGCATTCCTTTTCCCGGGAGGTTACCGATGATCAGCGCGGGAATTGTCGTCGAATATAACCCTTTTCACAACGGCCATCTCCACCATTTGAACGAGACGAAAAAGCGGACGGACGCCGACGTGGTCATCGCCGTGATGAGCGGCAATTTTTTGCAGCGGGGCGAGCCGGCCATCGTATCCAAATTCGCAAGGACGAAAATGGCCCTTCAGGCAGGCTGCGATATCGTCGTGGAGCTCCCCTACGCGTTCGCCGTTCAACAGGCGGAGATCTTCGCCGACGGGGCCGTCCGGATCTTGGCCTCCCTCGGCTGCCGGTATCTCTGCTTCGGCAGCGAATCGGGGGATATCAACGCCTTTCTCGACACCTTCCATTGGCTGGAACGGCAAAAGGGGCGGTTCGACGAAATCCTGAAAGAAAAGATGCGGCTCGGGTTCAGCTATCCGAAGGCGGCCGCCCTGGCATATTCGGAGATGGAAGGGGATGGGGCCCTCCTCGACCTTTCCCAGCCGAACAATATTCTCGGCTATCAATATGTGAAGGCGATCAAGGACCGCCAGTTGGACATCATCCCCTTGACGATCCCGAGGATAAAGGCCGGCTACCACGATCCGGAATTCAGCTCCGACACGATCGCCAGCGCCACCAGCATCCGGAAGGCGATCTTTTCCGAAAAGGGGGATCTGGAACCGTTAAAAAGATACATGCCGGAGTCCAGTTTTGAAGAACTGCTCCGGTTTAAAAGGGAATACGGGGCGTGGCAAAACTGGGAAAATTACTGGCCCTTCCTGAAATACCGGATCATCCAGTCGAGCCCCGGCGAGTTGAGGGAGATTTACGACATGGAAGAAGGCATCGAATACCGGGTCCGGGAAGCGGCTTTCCGGGCGGACAGCTTCCAGTCCTTCATGGAAAAATTAAAGACGAAAAGGTACACATGGACGAGGCTGCAGCGCCTGAGCACCCATATCCTGATGAACGCGAAAAAGGAAGAGATGAAAACCTATTGCCAGAAACCCGAATATGCCCGTCTTCTCGGCTTCAGCAAAAGGGGCCGGCAATATCTAAACCGGATGAAGGAAGAATTGGCGATCTCCCTCATCGCAAAGGCATCTTCCCGCGACGGCGGCGCCTTCGAGCTGGATAAAAGGGCGGGATATATTTATTCCTTCGGTTTTCCGCCGTCCGTCCGGCAGCGGGTGCTGGAAGAGGAATACAAGCGGCCGCCGGTGATGGCGGAATAATTCCCGCACAAATGGGGAAACGGGAAAGATCCCGCGCCGTGAGGAGAACGGGCTATTTTTCCGGCAGGGATTCGAGATAGGCCAAAGCGTCGGAAAGGGTGTCCACCGGAACGATCTTCATCTTCGAACCGATCCTCTTTGCCGTTTCCACCGCCATTTGATAGTCGGAGTCTCTTTTCCCGTTTTCGTTCGGGGCAAAAAAGATTTCCGCGCCTTCTTTGTCGGCGGCGACCACTTTCTGGTCGACGCCGCCGATCGGCCCGACCTTCCCGTCACTTTCTATCGTTCCCGTCCCCGCGATCCGGTATCCCTTGGTCAAATCCCCCTTCGTCAGCTGGTTGTAGATTTCCAAGGTAAACATGAGCCCCGCCGACGGGCCCCCGATTTCTTCCGTATCGATCGTTACCTTCCGCTTCGTTTTTACCTCTTTATCCTCCACCAGCGTAATCCCGATCCCGGGCTTATTCAGTTCCGGGATCCTCCGGACGAGGATTTTTTTCCGGTGCTCTTTCCCCTTGCGGAGGAAGGTGACGGTGATTTTGTCGCCTTCTTTTTTGCTTTGCACGTAGGAAATAAACCGGTCCGAAGAATCGAAGGTTTTCCCGTCGACGGCAATGATGCGGTCGCCGGCTTGCAGTACCCCCTCCGCGGGCATTCCTTTTACAACCCCCAAAACGTACACGCCCTTATGGCGGACCTCATAGCTTTCCCCCGCCGCCTTGAAAGCAGCCTGGATGGCGTTTTCCTTCGATTCCTCCATGTAATAAAGCTGCCGGACGTTGTATTCCTCGTCCGTTTCATTTTCCAGACGGACCGAATCGAGGGGAAGGATTTCGGAATAATCTTGAAATTTTGCCATCAGGTAGGTGATGATCGTCGCCCTTCCCATGCGGACCGTCGTCAAGAAAAATTTCCCTTCCGCCCGGTCCCCGTTTTCCACATGGACGACCGAATCCAATTCTTTCGCCATGCCCGGCCGGGTTACGTAATAGGGCAGGGGGAAAAAAGCGGCAAACAGCACAACGGCAGCCGCAAGAAGAAGGGGAACGCGCATGCGCTTTTTTCTCAAGTGATCGATTCCCTCCGCTCTTGAATCAGTTTTTGGATGCGGGGCATTTGTTTTCTGGCGGCCGCTTCCCCGGCGGAAATGATGGCCTCCACATCGGTAAAGGCGTAGGAGCTGAATTTGTCCACTTCCGGATGAATCATCAGATCCGCCAGCAGTTTCCGGTTTTCCGTAAGCTCCGCCTGCATGATGTCCAGGCTTTGGAAAAACACGTCGTAGATGGAATGGATCCGGGCGTTTTTGGTGAATCCGGATATGTTGACCCCGATGACAATATCCGCGCCCATCTCCTTTACCGCCGAAACGGGAATCCGGTCGGTCACCCCTCCGTCGACCAAAAGCCTTCCCCGGTACTCGGCGGGAACAAATACCCCTGGAATGGAAATGCTTGCCCGGACCGCTTCGGCGACGGGACCTTCGCGGAAGACGACCCTTTCCCCGGTATGAAGATCCGTTGCCACAATGGCCAGCGGAACGGACAAATCTTCAATGTTTTTGTGAAAAGTGAAGATCCGGATCATTTCCAAAATCCGGTTTCCGGCGATAAAACCGAGTTTGGGCCGGGTGAAATCAAGAAAATATTTTCTTTTTACCGCTACCGCTATTTTATAAAGTTTATCGATGCTTTGTCCAGCGCTGACGAGGGCCGCCACCAAAGCGCCGATGCTGGATCCCGCCAAATAATCGATCGGGATGTTTTCCTCCTGAAAAACTTTGATCACGCCAAGGTGGGCCAGCCCCCGGGCTCCGCCCGAACCGAGCGCCAAACCGATCGTCGGCCTGTCCAACGCCGTCACCCCTTCTCCTGCTTTTCGCCTATACTTATGGATCCGGCCGGCCGATTATGACAGGATGATTTTCTTCTTCTTTTTTCCGGCTTGTCTTCATAGATTGGATAAAGAACGCGGTCAGAATGCCATTTCGGAGGGAAGCTGCATGGGTGCGTTGATGAAATCGGTCTTGCTCGCCTTTCTCGCAATCGTCCTGGCCTTGGGCCTGATCCTGTTCCCGGAGGAAGCTTTCCAGGCGTCGCTGAAAGGGCTCGATACCTGGTGGCGGGTGGTGTTTCCGTCCCTGCTTCCCTTTTTTATCATCTCCGAATTGCTGATCGGTTTCGGGGTCGTCCATTTTCTCGGGATTCTGCTGGAGCCGTTGATGCGGCCCCTGTTTCGGGTTCCCGGGATCGGAGGCTTCGTGTGGGCGATGGGGATGGCTTCGGGGAATCCCGCGGGGCCGAAGCTGGCCGCCCGCATGCGGGAGGAAAGGGCCATTTCACGCATGGAGGCGGAAAGGCTCGCCGCCTTTACCAGTTCGGCGAACCCGCTTTTTATTTTCGGGGCGGTTGCCGTCGGTTTTTTTCACAATCCCCGCCTGGGCGTGCTGCTCGCCGCCGCCCATTACGGAGCGAATATTGCCGTCGGCCTGATTATGAGGTACTACGGGACGTGGGAAAAGGGGGAAAAAAAGGGCCGCCCCCTCACCGCCAAAAATCCGTTCCGGTTCCTTCATGAGAAAAGGATCGAGGACGGAAGGCCCCTCGGCCGGCTCTTGGGGGATGCGGTCGTTCAATCGGTGCAATCCTTGCTGATGATCGGCGGTTTCATCATCTTTTTTTCCGTAATCAACCGGCTTTTGACCGTCACCCATATCAGCGGCTGGGCGGCGAAAATCGCGGGAACTGTCTTCCCTCTCCTTTCCTTGGATGAGGATCTGTCCGAACCGTTTATTTCCGGGCTGTTCGAGATGACGATCGGCATTCAGGGAATCAGCGAAAAAGCGGCTCCGCTGCTGGACCAGGCCGTCGTAGCCAGCTTCCTTTTGGCCTTCGGCGGATTCAGCATCCAAGCCCAGGTTTCCAGCATCCTGGCCCGGTCGGACATCCGCTTTCTTCCCTTTTTCTGCGCCCGCCTTTTGCAAGGGATTCTCGCCTCATGGCTTACCGTCCTCCTTTGGAGGCCGGTGTACGAAGAAGCATCGGCCATCCCGGCCGTCGCCCGTCCCTTCGCCGAAGAGCAGGCAAGATGGGGGCATTTCCTTTCCGAAATCGGCCCGCCGGTCACGATCATCGCCCTGTCGGTCTACACCTTCGTCTTTCTGAAGCGATCGGTCCGGACAAACGATTGACGCAAAACTGCGGGTTTGCCAATTACTGTTTCCCGAATTTTTCCTTTAACGCCCGTTCCACGGAAGGCGGCACGAGATCCGAGATGTCCCCGTTATATTTCGCCACTTCCTTCACGATGCTGGAACTTAAAAAGGAATATTCTTTCTTCGTCATAATAAAAAAGGTGTCCACCTCTTCATTCAGTTTTTTGTTCATCGCGGTAATCCGCATTTCATATTCGAAATCGGAAACGGCCCGAAGGCCCCTTAAAATCACTTGGGCGTTCACCTTTTTGGCATAATCCACCAACAGGCCGTTGTATGCATCGACGTGGACGTTGCCGATCTCCTTCGTCGCGTCCTTGATCAGCTCAAGCCGCTCTTCGACGGAAAACAAGGCCTTTTTCGCCGAATTGTTCAAGACGCAGACGTAGATCTTATCAAAGATCCTTGCCCCTCTTTTAATAATGTCCACATGGCCGTTCGTAATCGGGTCAAAACTGCCCGGACAGACGGCAATCCGTTCCATCTTGCGCCCCTCCCATCTTGATATAAACGGAAACCGCGGTGATGCCGTATTCCCCGTGCTTGAAGCGGATCAAATCCCCGCATTTTTCCGGCAAAGGGAGTTCCCGATTGTGCTCGCAGACGAGAACCCCTTCTTCCGCAAGCGTCCCGTGTTGATCCGCCCAGGCCATGACCTCCCGGTACACGTTCATTTGATAAGGCGGATCGCACCAGATGACTTGAAAGGAAAGTTTCCTGCGGGCGATCGAGGCCAACGCCCGTTTCCAGTCGGTTTTAAACACTTCCGCCTGCTGAGCGAGATCACAAAGTTCCAGATTTCGTTTGATCGTCTGAACCGCGCTCCGGTCATGGTCGACAAAAATGACCTTGTCCAATCCGCGGCTCAGCCCCTCTATTCCCAGGGCGCCGCTTCCGGCAAACAAATCCAGGCCCATTCCCCCGGAAAAATACGGGCCGATCATGTTAAAGATGGCCTCCTTCACCCTGTCGGCGGTCGGCCGCGTGTTCCAGCCGGGAACGGCGTGCAATTTTCTTCCCTTTTTCGAACCGGATATGACTCTCACGGGTCCACCTCTTCACGTTATGCACATTTAGTTTACAAGTTTTGCTATTTTCATGCAAGGGCCATCATTTTTTGTCATCCGCCATGTATAGTCCGAAAGAAATTGGCCATAATGGAAAATGACAACATCCTTTGCGGATGTTGTTGCCAACCGCGGAGAAGACTTAACGATCCCCATAAGTTCTTCCTCCGGTTTCTCCTCTCCCTTTGCCTTCGGGCTCATCGGCCTGAAGGGACCCTGCAGCGAAATGCAGGGTTTATTTTTTTGATCAAAAAAAGAGGGAATGGCCTTCCCTCTTACGATTCCAATTTATAATCGTATTCCTTCGCCTTGTCTGGCTTCGAATTTTCAAATTCCGTCCGCAAAAAGGGCTTGAAGGACAATTCCACCTTTTTCACGAAGGGAAGAGACTGGATTTTGCGCATCGTCTCTTCCGCCCGGTCCGCATCACAGTACAAGACCACGTATTTGAGCCTCTTGGAGACATAATGGATATTGCCGAATTTTCGCAACATCCTCGCGTTTTTCGTGGACTGCACCCAAACGATGATTCCTTGTCTTTGTCCAAACAGCATAGGCATTACCCCAAACGCTATAGAATTATACAGCCCGGGAACAGCCGCAGCTTCCCCCGATGGAGCAGCCGGTTTTTCCGGCCGTTTCAAAAAAGGGGTTCCCCGTGGAAACCTTCACATTTTCGCTGACGGCCCTCCCGATCATCACCGAGATTTGGTCCAGCAGATCCTGCAGTTCGTTTTCCGCCCTTTTAAACCGGGCGACATTTTCGTCCAGGTCCATCTCCCTTTTCGCCTGGCGAAGTTCCGCCATGACCTGTTTATAATCGGGATGGTACCTGCCGAAACGCTGCACCTCTTCGTACCGTTCCTTCATCCTGGCAAAGCGCCGGATGCGGGACTGGGTATTCGGATCGGTTTTCATTCTATAGTAACACTCGCGGTATTTGTCGGCCAGTTCGCTGTCTAGGATCATTCGCGCCAACTGCTCTGCGGCATCGAGAATCTCCACTTTTTCGATCGTGGCTATCAAAAAACCCACCTCCAATTTTTATCATACCACATTTCTTGAATATGTAGAACGAATGCGCCTGCTGTCCCGGGGCAGCCGCCAGAAGCGACGGCGGGCAATTGTTCGGAGACGGCCGCTTTTTCCGGGATGGCGGTTCTGTCATGCCGGGCAAAATTTCCCCTTCGGACAAAAAATTAGGATGGTGGGCCCACCGTTGAAAATGCCGGACAGCCCCTCGGGCGCCGGATGATGTTCTTCAAATTGCGGACGGGCCGATCGGGGTTTGTCCCTTTGCCAAACAAGGGAAGCTTTGGCTTGGCTTTCGAACAACCAAATCTTAAAGGAAAGGCCGGATCTTGCCGGGATGCCGGACCTTCCGGCCCCGGGCCCGTCGGAAAACCTGGCGGAGGCGCGGGCCCGAAGGATGGCGGAATGGCCGCCGGGAAAAGGGAGGCCGGACTCGTCCGCCCTTTCTGGATAATTCCCTCCAAAATCTTGCGGCGGCGATAGGCGGCCTCCGATCCCTTTTTCGGGGACGCCATTTTCCAATAAGGATAAGAACCGCAGCCGTCCCTGTTCCCGCCTTTTTTCGGGAGGCCCCCTCCGCCCGCTCTTCGGCCCCGGCATTATTCGGCTTCATGGAAGGTGTGAGCCGGCTTGGCGGGCTGGTTTTCCATCTGAATCGGGTCGATTTCCATCCGGTTGTTCCTTTCCGATTCCGGTTCGGGGGACTTTCCCGCGCAGGCGGAAAGCAAAAGGAGAACGATCAGCAGCATCTGTTTCATGGAACCGCTCCTTTCGGAAAAACGACCTTTCTTTCCTTATTGTTCCCGCCGGATCCCTGAAATACACGAAGGAGCGGCCGTTTCCCGGGAATTTGGCCCGGAAGGCCAAAAAAAATTCCCCCTTTATCGGGGAAATGAAGCCCGTTCCGCCGGTTTCCGGCCCTTTTCCTGCGCGGCTAAAAAACCGATCAGCGCGGTTCCTGCCCTTTTCCGCCGGCGTCCGTCGGCCAAAAAAGGGCGAACATCATTTGCGCCATTTGCAGGCCGTTGGAAAATTGAAAGATTTTTTCCGGCCAGGACATCCGGGAAAAACGGCCGGCTTCCCTTTTGAAATTTTCAAATTCCAGCGGATCCCGGGAGAGGCGGCGGTACCAGGACGGATTCCGGCGGATGAAGAGATGGAGCCGCTCATCGGAACGGATGATGGACATCAAGGTTTGCCTCATAAAGGATTGCCTCCGGCGTCTCAATCTTTGCGGAAGGAGAAGGGACGGTTTTTCCCTTCCCCTTGCCCGGGCTGGCCTTCAGATTGCAGAAAGCCTTGGATCAATTCCAGCGTTTCGCTGACCTTTCCGATGTAGCCCTGGATTTGATCAACGTCCATTTTCTTCAGTTTTTCCAAATAAGGCTGGAGGAAATCCAGCTTTAATTCCTTTCCCCCTTTTTGATTGTAATCCGCATTCTGCCAGAAATCATCGTCTTCCCCCAAAATGGTCCAATCTTCATAGACTTTTTGCCAAGTCGTTTTTCCGCTCCGCACCTGCTCGATCAAATGGGGGTGATCTTTCACAAACTGTTTGAACCGCTTCACGGACGGGTGCAATTTTTTCTCGGCCAACTCTTCTTCACCTCGAAAGTTTTTTCACCCCTACATTATGTCGGCGCGGAGAAAAAGGAAACCCGGGGTAGCGGCTCCTACTCCCAAGTTCGTCGGATAAAATTTTCCGTATAATATTTTTGGTAGACGCCGACCCCGAGATGGGTAAACTCCTCATCCAGCATCGTCTCCCTGTGGCTTTTGCTGTTGAGCCATCCGGCCACGACGGCGATGCTGTCGCTGTATTGGTAGGCGATGTTTTCGCCGGCTTTTTCATAGTAAACCCCGTTGGCCTTCAACCGGTCGGCCAGCGTTCCGTACCCTTTCGATTCATGGGAAAAGGTTTCCGTTTCGAACATGTCTTTGCTGTGATTGAGGGCCACCTCCGCGACCTTGTCGTCCCAGGCTAAAGGAGACAGCTGGTGGGATGAACGGATCAGATTGGTCAAATCGAAAATCTGCCGCTCCGTCCCCTTTTCCGCCTTCAGCCTATCCTCTTCGGAGAGTTCTTCCGGTTCCACCAGTNTCCCCACATACGTCAAGTCATACGGTTTCATTTCCAGCAGCGTCCTTTTGTCCATGAAGCGGATGAACAGGAGTTTCCCGGTAAACTTGTCCAGGTACAGCTGGGCGTAAATATCCCCGAGGGGAACCAGGGGACGGTAATTCAAATCCTCTTCGAGGATCTCAAAACGGTAGATCCCGCCTTCATAGCGGATCTCCACTTCCGGTTCCATATCCACCTTCTGGTAGATGCTTTGCAGCTTTTCGCCGATCCGGAACGGTTCCGCCTTGATTTCCTTTCCGGCCAGGGCGATGGTGACAATCCGTCCGTCCTTCACCCCGACTTGCATATATTTATCGTCCTGGGGATGATAGATCCACCAGTCATACCCGTAAAAGGATGGTTCGATGCGGTCGGGGATGCCGTAGGTTTGCTGCAGTTTGTCCACGGATTGGCCGATATAAACGGAGATTCCGTCGGAGGGCCGTTCCGACTTTTTTTTCTCCTTCACATCTTCCCGGTTCAAACTATGATCTTCCGTCGGATCCGTTCGCTTATCGATCAACACGTCTTCTTTGTCCCTGGAATAGATGATGTTGAAGGCGATGCTCAACACGAATATGACCGTCAGAGCGATGAGCAACTTCAATAAACTTTTCAGCGGAATCCCCCCACATTTCCGGTTGGTAAAGGTATATGCCGGTTTTTCGCAGAAATAGAACAGCGGGATGATGCAGGTTCCAGAAAAAAGTATTCTCTAATCATTATACAAAAATAACGGAACATCGTCTTCTTTTCCCGGCCTTCCCCTTGCTATCGCTTTCTGGCCGCCCGCCGGCTCGTCCGGAGCATCCGCCAAAACCGCCGCATCAGCGGCAGCAAATTCTCTTTCCCTTCAACGGCTTCGCGGAACCCTTAGGATTTCATAGCAAAGAAGGCGCCTCCTTTGGAAGTGTTGCGGCGGACACTTTAACGGCAGGACGCCTTTTCTTTTTCCTGTCGGGTGATTCCGCACCGGGAAAATTTTACGCATACGGGACATTTTGTTGCAGGCTCCTTCTCTTTTTCGCCTGCGGGACGGATCCGGCGCCGGAAAAATTTTCCATATCCCGTTTCCGATGACCCGGCGGAAAAAAATTCCCCGTTTTTTCAATCCTTTTTCATTTCCATACATTGCAACATCGCCCGCAATCCACTATTATAATATGGAAGGAAATTCTATTATAACCGTTTCTATTGCCTGAGGAGGGAGAAAATTGCGCTTTGAAAACACCGGTCTGGAAAAATTCCGGGTCGACCTGAACAAACTGGACGAAATCTTGCCGAAACACGGGCTGATCCGCGCCGGGCAATGGGATTATGAAAGGGTTACATACGACCGGAAGTTCGATATCAAGGAAGGCATCTATTATTTGCGCGTGCAAGGCTATGCGACCGAAGGGGACGTGGGCGCCCACGACGCCTATATCCAGCTGTTGAAGCCGATTTTAGGGAAATATTACTATCCCCACGGTGTGGAATATGGCGATGATGAATATTTCCCGGAACGCCTGGTGGAAAAATGCAACCAGATCCTTGAAGAGGTAAAAAAGGATTTGGAGCCGTTCAATGAAGCATAAAAAAGCAAGCGTCAGCCGCGCTTGCTTTTTTCTTATGCTTTTTCCGATCCTAAAAGCCGAAGATGGCTTTGATTAAAGATGTGGTTTGTCCGCCCGGATAAAGGACATAAAGCAGGATGTAAACAACGACTCCGGTGCCGGCGGAAAAAAACCAAAGGATGCTGGTGACGGGGCCGATCTTCTTATGGCTGTCAAACCGTTCCCTGCTCGCCAGCCACAACGTCCGGATGCCGAGGACCGCGCCGAGAATGGCCAATACAATGTGAAAGATTAAAAACAGGAAGTAATAAGGCTTCAGATGGTCCGGCCCGCCGAAGGACGTATTGCCGACAAAGACGGTCCGGCCCAAATAAATGAGGAAGAAAAGGACGGCGAAAAGGGCGCCGAGCTTCATCATCCGTTCATGGGTCTGCCTGTCCTTCCGCTTGATGGCCCACACGCCGATGGCCACAAAGATGGCGCTCAGCACGATGCACGACGTGCTGATCGTCGGCAAGAGCGCAAGTTCCATGCCGTTCACCCCCTCTTCGTTTTCTCTCTATTTTTGAAAAGCCTTTCCCGAACCGTCACAAGCCCGGGTCAGGCTCCTCCGTTTCCTTCCGGTACCATTCTCTGAACACGTAAATCAAAACCGATCCGTAGATGATCTCCTGCAAGAGCTTCATGATGACGCCGCCCAGCTGCTGGTCATACAAAGGAGGCATGATTTGGAAAACTTCCGGGTCGATCGGCCCGAGGGAAGCCAGCATATCCGCGGGTACGCACAAATGGAGGGATTTAACCCATAATTCCCCGCTTAAGTACGTTTGATACAAAGGCTTTCCCGAAAAAATGATCAGGGCGCAGGCGGGAGTGAGCAGGATCGAATCCGCAATCAGGTAGGCAATCTTTTTCAGGCCCGACAATTCGCTTTCCTCTTCCACCCGGTTTACGAGGGGCCACCACATGATGATGGCGAAGAAAAACAACACCGCCGTGTACAATTCGTGATAGAACACGTTCGTCTTGACGAAGTCAAAAATAAACGGCACATGGTAAAAGGAGAACAGGCCGTTAAACAAAACGAGGGCCAAAATCGGTTTGGTGAAAAGCCGGAACGCCGGTTTGACAAAGGGAAGGCCGATGATCCTTTTCCACAGCCAATCGGGAACGGCGGCAATGAACAAGGGCGGCAGCAGCAGATACAATAAGGCCATTTGCACCATATGGAACGTGAACATGAGATGCCCGAGCAAATCGAGGGGCGATCCCTTAATGAGATACAACAATAAGACGGAAAAGACGAACAAAACCCCTTGTCTTTTGCTCAAGCCCTCCTCTTCCACACGCTTTTGATGCCTGAAAAGGAACGCAAAGTATAAAAGGGTCAAGAGGAGCAAAATGATGAAAAAATACGGGCTCCACAACGCCCGGAATCCAAATTGATCAAGTCTAAACAATGTATGTCACCTCGTCCCCGCCTCCCATTTCATTATACAAAGGAAATGCAGAACAAGCAAAGAACCGGAACCGGCAGCTTCCATGCGCCCGATATGAAAAACCCGGCGGATTCCCGCCGGGCAATCTATTACCACCAGACGATCGTGACCATGGCAAGCACGGTTAAAAATCCGGCAAATACGCCCCCGTAAAGGAAAAACTTCGGCAATTCATGCCCCTTATGGCTCATGTGCATGAAATAAAAGAGCTGAAAAAGAACTTGGATGACGGCCAAAAGGAGAATGAAGGGAACGACAAAATCCGGATGAAATTTGCCGGAACCGACGGCGACAAAAGCAAGGATGGTCAGAAAGATCATCAGCGTGAAGGAAACGACCTGATACCGCATTTCCTCCGCATTCTTTTTGCGCCGGTATTCATAGCTGATCCTCGCGTTCGATTTCTTGACGCCTTCCTGTGCCATTTTTCATCCCACCTTACCCATGAGATAGACGACGGTAAAGATAAACACCCAAACGACGTCGATGAAATGCCAATACAGGCTGGCCACGTAAAATTTGGGAGCGTTGTAAAGGTTCAGGCCGCGTTTCGCATTTCTTAAAAGCAGGGTGATGATCCACAAGAGCCCGAACAGCACGTGGGCGCCGTGGGTGCCGACCAGCGTGTAATAGGCTGAGCCGAAGGCGCTGCTCCGGAACGTATGATGAAATTCATGAACGTAATGGTTAAATTCGTAAATCTCTAAGGCAAGGAAGCCCGCGCCCAAAAGGACGGTGATGAAAAACCATGCCTGCATCTTTTTAAAATGGAAATTGCGCATATGGTAAATCGCATAGACGCTGGTCAAAGAACTGGTCAAGAGAAGCATCGTCATCACGAAAACGAGCGGCAGGCTGAACAGGTCCTTGGCCAAATAATGGGAATCATCGGGTACCTTGTCCTTTAAGGCCAAATAGGTGGCGAAGAGGGAAGCGAACAGGACCGTTTCGCCTCCCAGGAAGAGCCAGAACCCGATGAATTTATTTTTCCCGTCCAGGGTTTGTCTTTCGGGCAATTCCGGCCAGGTTTGCGGGGTAAATTTTTCCTCGACATTCATTTTACGCCTTGGCCCCCTTTTCCGTATCGTCGATCAAATCTTCTTTATGGATATGGTATCCGTAATCATCCTTGACGGAACGCAAGAACATTGTCCCGAAGGTGATGGCGAGGCCGATGATCAAGACCGGCAAGGCCCAAGGCTTCCCGTCTCCGACCTGGTTCAACGGGTTGTACATGGCCCCGAAGGCCGCGATGAAAAGCCCCAAGGAGATGATAAACGGCATGATGGAGTTGTTGGGCATATGGATGTCGCCCAAAGGTTCCGCGGGAGTCAGCTCTTTTCTCCCTTCCATTTTTTCCAGCCAATAGGCATCCAGCCCCCTGACGAGGGGAATCTGCTTAAAGTTGTAGAACGGCGGCGGCGAAGGCAACGCCCATTCGATCGTTCTGCCGTCTCCCCACGGGTCGTTCGGGGCCTTTTCTTTGCGCAGGGAAGAAACGACCACGTTGATCAGCAGCACGATGACCCCGATCGCCATCATAATCGCCCCGACGGAGCTGATGAAATTGTAAAGATCCCATCCTTGTCCGCCCAAGTAGCTGGCAACCCGCCGCGGCATGCCCAGCAGGCCGAGGAAATGCTGGACGAAGAAGGTCAGATGGAAACCGGTGAAAAAGAAGACGAAAGTAATGTAGCCCAATTTTTCGCTCAACATCTTGCCGAACATTTTCGGCCAATAGAAATGGGCTGCCGCGAAGATGGCAAAGACGACCCCGCCGAGAATGACGTAGTGGAAGTGGGCCACGATGAAATAGGAATCGTGCAATTGATAGTCCAGGGGAGCAGCGGCTTGCATGACCCCTGTGACCCCGCCGATGACGAAAGAGGGGATGAATCCGAGCGCCCAAAGCATCGGAACGGATATCCGGATGCTTCCGCCCCACATCGTCAGCAGCCAGTTGAAGATCTTAATGCCCGTCGGAACGGCGATGGCCATCGTCGCCACGGCAAAGATGGCGTTGGGGACGGGGCCCATCCCGGTCGTGAACATATGGTGCGCCCACACCATAAAGCCCAAAAACCCGATCAGCACCGTGGCGAACACCATGGATGAATATCCGAACAGCCGTTTCCGGGCAAAGGTCGGAATGATTTCAGAGAAAATGCCGAATGCCGGCAGGACCAGGATGTACACTTCCGGGTGGCCGAAAATCCAGAACAGGTGCTCCCAGATGATCGTGTTTCCGCCCATCGCCACATCGAAGAAGTGGCTGCCGAACAGCCGGTCGAACATCAGGAAAAAGATGCCGACGGTCAGCGGGGGAAACGCGAACAGGATCAGGGCGGAGGCCACGAAAGTCGTCCACGTAAAGAGCGGCATCCGCATAAAGGTCATGCCCGGCGCCCGCATGTTGATGATCGTAACCAAAAAGTTGATCCCGGAAATCAATGTTCCGAAACCGGAAATCTGCAAACCGAGCGTGTAAAAATCGATCCCGTGGCCCGGCGAGTGCAGCGACAGCGAAGCGTAGGAAGTCCATCCCGCATCGGGGGCTCCCCCCAAGAACCAGGACAGATTCAAGAACAAACCGCCGAACATGAACAGCCAGAAGCCCAGCGCGTTCAAGAAGGGAAAAGCCACGTCCCTCGCGCCGATTTGCAGCGGGACAACGGCGTTCATGAAGGCGAACAGGAGCGGCATGGCCGCCAGGAAGATCATCGTCGTCCCGTGCATCGTCATGATTTGGTTATACAGTTCTTCATTCAGGAGATCGTTCTCCGGTTTCATCAATTGCAAACGGATGAGCAGGGCCTCAACGCCGCCGAGCAGGAAGAAAAAACTTCCGCCGGCCAAATAAAGATGGGCGATTTTTTTATGGTCTACCGTGGTCAGGTACTCCCATAGACCCGCTCGAAACCCTTTTTTCACTGCGGCAGTCGCCAAAGTGAACCCTCCTTTGTGAAATGTTCCGTCGACGCATCAGGCAGTCCGAAAAGGTCCTGTCGGACGCCGATGTGCGAAACCGGGCCGGAGCCGGCCGCACACCGCGTCATCATTGAACCTTAAAGCTCATCAAATATTCGGCCAAGGCATCCAGTTCTTCCTCCGTGTACGGATCATGCGGGTAAACCATCAGGTTGCCCGGTTTGACCGCTTCCGGATCCTTCAGCCATTTCTTTATATTTTCCTTGTTGAATTCCAGAATGCCGGCCACCCTTGAACGGTTTCCGAAGTCGGCCAGGTTCGGTGCGGTCCTCGCCTTTTCCGGACGGGTATCCTTCGGAGTGACCGCATGGCAGGCCAGGCAGTTGTTTTCTTTGAACAGCCTTTCCCCTTCCTTGGCCAGCGGGGTTTCAGCCACCGGGGCTTTCGCGTTCTGCATCGCTTTTACCCAGCGGTCGAAATCCTCCCGGGGAATCGCTTTCACCTTGAAATCCATGTACGCGTGGGAAGGACCGCACAGTTCCGCACATTTTCCGTAGAACAGGTTGCCTGCCTCATCGGCTTTTTTCGAGTCGAAGACAAGGTAAAATTTGTTGACATTATCGGTATTTGCATCCATTTTTCCGCCCGCGGCGGGGATCCAGAAGGAGTGTTTCACATCGGAAGCCTTCAAGACGAAATAGACCTTTTCATCCGTGGGAACGACCAAATCCTGGGAGGTGACGATGCCCAAATCCGGGTACTCGAATTCCCACCAGTACAGGTTGGCGCGCACATTGACCACCAAGGCATCCCGGTTTCCCTCTTTATCCGTTTTTTCCATCCCTTTGACATCGGCCAATTTAAAGGTTTCCGCAATCGTAGGCCCGGCCAGGATCAGGAGGAGGAGGATCGGGATGATCGTCCACACGATTTCCAAAACATGGCTTCCTTCCACCTGTTTCGGGATCCGGTCTTCATTCCCTTTTTTCCTTCTGAAACGCAAAAGAACGATCAAATAGATGATGACGACAACCGAAACGACGAACACCATAATCGACGTAGCCAACAGCAGCAGGTTGAACTGCTTTTCCGCCACTTCGCCGGCGGGGCGCAATGCCGATAAATAGGGCTCGCCGCAGCCGGAAAGAAAGAGCGCCGCACAGGCGGATAAAAAGATCAGACGCCATTTTTTCATCATGTCACCAATCCCCTCTTTCGACAATGTTTCTGTAGCAAAGGGCCGCTCCAAAACCCCGTTTTCACCCTTTTTCACCGTGTCAATAGTGTTAATTCCCGATATGTAAAGGGGCTTGCCGGATGCAAACCCGCATTATAACAGAGGTGCGATCACCATGGAAACAAAGAGAATCGTCAAATAGTTCAGGGAGTACACAAACATCTTGGACGCCCACTGATTTTCGTTTCCCTTTTTGTATCCGACGAGTCCGAGAACAAACCATCCGATATTTAATATCGTTGCCAAAATCAGAAAGGGGATTCCCAAAGAATGCAAATAAAAGGGCAACGGCAGCAGGCAGAGGATCCAGACCATGATCTGCCTTTTCGTCATCGCCGTCCCGTAAACGACGGGGAGCATCGGGATGCCGGCTTTCCGGTATTCCTCCGACTTCCGCATCGCCAGGGCCAAAAAATGGGGCGGCTGCCAAATGAACATGATCAAAAACAAGACCCAGGCAGCGAAATGCAAATCGCTGTCGACCGCCGCCCAGCCGATCAGCGGAGGCATCGCGCCGGAAAAACTGCCGATGACCGTATTCAAAGTGTATTTCCGCTTCGTCCACATCGTATAGAGAAAGATGTAAATGAACGAACCGATCAAACCGAGGACGGCGGAAGTGACGGACGCCATCAGGAGAAAAAGGGTGCCAATGGCCAAAAAACTTAGTCCGAGACCGATGATGAACCTTGGGGAAAAGGATCCCGTCACCGTGGGGCGCCGTTTCGTCCTTGACATGAAGCGGTCGATGTCCCGGTCGAGATAATTGTTGATGATGCAGGAACCGGCGATCACGAGCCATACCCCGATCATGGCGAACACGATCTTGTCGAGATACTGCAATACATGGAAATCGGGATCGTTGTAAAAAACGGCAAGCCACAGCCCGGCGAAAGCGGTGATCGAATTGGAATGGACGATGCCGATCTTGATCAGCGCCAAAAAATCTTTCACGAATGTATTTTCCCTGCCTTTCTCTTCGGCCGGAGCCGTCCCGTAAAGGGTTTTCGGATGGCCCATCTGTCCTGTCCCCCCCTTCCTCCTGCAAATCTATGCCGAAAACGGACCTTTCGCGTCCCGGATCAAGTCCTTTTACCCTTCTCTTTATACATTAAACAAAAAAAAAGAAAATGCAAAAAGTTTTACAACAATATTTTTTGTCTAATTTGTGACAAAGGGGTTGAAAGACAAAAACCGCACATGTTTTCAATAAACCTTTTCCTCATCTATATTACTACCAGAGTTTCCATAAACTTTCAATACTTTTTTTAATATAATAATGCTGTTTTTAGGTTTATTACTTGTATAAAGGCGAATTGTTTTGTACGATAGTTCAAGATAATATTTTGCTAAGTGGGTGAATGCTTTGCAACCAAGGCTGAAATGGCTGGCGAACATCACGACCATCGGGATGCTGCTTGTCCTCCTCGGAGGGGCGTTGGTAACGAAGACCGAATCCGGCGACGGCTGCGGGGCGTCTTGGCCCCTCTGCAAAGGGAAATGGATCCCGGACGAAATAACGCCGCAACTGGTCATCGAGTTCTCCCACCGGGCCGTTTCCGGCATCGTGGGAATCCTCGTCCTTCTTTTGGCCTATTGGAGCTGGAAGCAAATCGGCCACATCCGGGAAACCAAATTTTTGGCCGTCGTTTCCGTCTTATTCCTTGTCCTGCAAAGCCTGATCGGCGCCGCGAGGGTGATCTGGGGGCAGTCGGATTACATATTGGCCGCCCATTTCGGCATTTCGCTCATCTCCTTTTCCGCCGTCCTCTTGCTCGCCATTTTAATCCATGAAATTGACAAAAAATTTGCGGCGGACCGGCTCATCCTTGACGGATTCATGAAAAAAAATACCGTCGCCGTTTCGGTTTACGCTTTTTTCGTCGTCTATACCGGCGCCCTCGTCCGCCACACCGGAGCGAGCATGATCTGTTCCGGCTGGCCGCTCTGCCGCGGCCGCCTGGAGTTTCCGGGCAACCTTTTTGAATGGGTGCAAATGGGGCACCGTTTCGCGGCGGGGCTGCTCTACCTTTGGATCTTCGCCATCATGCTTTACGGCATCCGCCGCTACAAGGACAAGCCGGTTATCTATTACGGCTGGATCATCGCCTTCCTCCTGGCCAGCCTGCAAGTTTTATCCGGCGCGCTGATCATCTTTACCAAGCTGAACCTGTTCATCGCATTGATGCACGCCCTGTTCATTTCCTGCCTTTTCGGGCTGATCACCTATTTCTTGCTGCTCGTCTACCGGAGCCGGTTGAACGAGATGAAAAACGCCGGCCCTCCGGTCAACCTTTCCCGCTGAACGCGCCGAAAGGGCTGCAGGAAGTTTCCCTGCAGCCCCTTTTGTTTGCGCCAAGAAAGGCGAACCGCGCGAGTCCGCCTTTCCGGCCTTTCTTTCCCGGCGGCAAACCGATCCCGCACCCGGCGCAGATCCATGAAACGGCCCCTCATTTTTCCTTTTCCAATTCGATCAGCAAATCCCCCTGTTTTACCGAATCCCCGTTTCCGGCGTGGATTTCTTTCACCGTCCCCGTAAACGGCGCCTGGACGGTGGTTTCCATTTTCATCGATTCGATGATCAGCAGATGATCCCCTTTGAACACTTTATCGTTTTTGTCGACGAGAACCTTCAAGACGACCCCGGGCATCATGGCGGCGATATGGCTTTCATTGGCCGGATCGGCTTTGATCCGCTCTTTTACGTCCGTTTGCACGCTTTCGTCTTTCACGACGATTTCCCGGGGCTGGCCGTTCAGTTCAAAGTAGACGATCCGCGTCCCGTCCTTCTGGGGCTGGCCGATCGATACAAGCTTGACGATCAACGTTTTCCCCTTCTCGATCACCACCTCGATCTCTTCGCCGATCTTCATCCCGCAGAAGAAGGTCTGGGTGTCCAAAACGGACAAATTGCCGAATTTCTTCAAGCTTTCGGCGTAGTCGAGGAACACCTTCGGATACATGGCATAGGACAGCAAATCCCGCTTTTCCGGCTCCCTGTCGAGGACGGGCCGGAGGGTTTTCTTCACTTCTTCAAAATCGACCGGCTCCAACAGCTCGCCCGCCCTTTTCGGAAGCGGTTTTTTATCCTTCAATATCGCCTTCTGCAGCTCCTTGGGGAAGCCTCCGGGGGGAATGCCGATATACCCTTGGAAAAACTCGACGACCGAATTCGGGAAGTCGAGGGAATCGGCCTTTTCGATGATGTCCTCCTCGTTCAAATCGTTTTGCACCATGAACAGGGCCATATCCCCCACGACCTTCGAGGAAGGGGTCACCTTGACGATGTCGCCGAAAAGGAAATTGACCCGTTTATACATATCGAGGATTTCTTCCCAACGGTCGAGGAGCCCGACCGCCTTGGCCTGCTGCTGCAGATTGCTGTATTGGCCCCCGGGCATCTCGTGATCGTACACTTCCGGATGGGGGGCGAGCATCCCGCTTTCGAAATGGCGGTAATATTTCCGCACATCTTCCCAATAATGGGAGATCTGATTCAGGGCTGCCATGGACAGTTTCGGCCTTCGATCCGACCCTTCCAAAGCATACATCAAGGTGTTGATGCTCGGCTGGGAAGTCAGCCCGGACATGGCATTGATCGCCGTGTCGATGATGTCGACGCCCGCTTCGCAGGCACGGACATACATGTAAATGCCGTTTCCGCTCGTATCGTGGGTATGGAGATGGATCGGGATGTCCACCGTTTCCTTCAGCTCTGAAATGAGCCGGTAGGCGGCCTCCGGTTTCAACAGCCCGGCCATATCTTTGATGGCCAAAATATGGGCGCCCAGGTTCTCCAATTCCTTGGCGAGATCCTTGTAATACCGGATATCGTATTTCGGCCTCGCCGGATCGAGGATGTCCCCGGTGTAACAGATGGCCGCTTCGGCAACCTTGCCCGCATCCCGCACCGCTTGAATGGCCACTTCCATTCCCTTTACCCAGTTCAGGCTGTCGAAGATGCGGAAAATGTCCATGCCCGCTTCCGCGGCATAGGCGATGAATTCCTTGATGACGTTGTCGGGATAATTGGTGTACCCGACCGCGTTGGAACCGCGGAACAGCATCTGGAAAAGGATGTTGGGGATCTTTTTCCTCAACAGCTGCAGCCGTTCCCACGGATCTTCTTTCAAGAAGCGCAAGGCCACGTCGAAGGTGGCGCCCCCCCACATCTCCAGCGAAAACAGCTCGGGGAGAAGGACGGCGGTCGGTTCCGCCGCCCGGAGGAGGTCTATCGTCCGGACCCTTGTCGCCAACAGGGACTGATGGGCATCCCTGAAGGTGGTGTCGGTGATCAGCACTTCCTTTTGCTCTTTTATCCAGCGGACAAGGCCTTCCGGCCCTTCCCGGTCCAGAATTTGTTTCGTACCGGAAAGCCTGGAGAGGTCCTTTTTCCCGACCTCGGGCACCCGGGGAGGCGGATAGTCCCCCTTCTCCACCTTCCCGATCCCCGGAAACCCGTTGACCGTCACGTTGGCGATATAGCTGAGCATTTTGTTGCCGCGGTCAAGCCTCTTGGCAAATTCGAACAGCTCCGGCGTCGTGTCCACGAAGGTGGTGTCGATTTCCCCGGCGAGGAATTTCGGATGCTGGACCACGTTTTCCAAAAAAGGAATGTTCGTCTTGATCCCCCTTATCCGGAATTCTTGTAAATTTCTGACCATTTTCGCTACTGCGCTTTCAAAGGTCAATCCCCATGTGGAAAGTTTCAATAAAAGGGAGTCGTAATAAGGGGTGATCACCGCCCCCTGATAGGCGTTCCCCGTGTCGATCCGCACCCCGAACCCGCCGCCGGTCCGGTACGCGTTGATCCGCCCCGTGTCGGGCAAAAACCCGTTCAGGGGATCTTCCGTCGTGATCCGGCACTGGATGGCATAGCCGTTCAGCTTCACGTCCTCTTGGCTGCGGATGCCGATTTTTTCGTTTTTCAACGTGTACCCTTCGGCGATCAGGATCTGCGCCTGGACGATGTCGATGCCGGTGATGAGCTCAGTGATGGTGTGTTCCACCTGGATGCGCGGATTCACTTCAATGAAGTAAAAATCATTGCCGGAAACGAGAAATTCCACCGTGCCCGCGTTGGTATAGCCCGTTGAACGCATCAGCCTGACGGCGCTGTCGCAGATCCGCCGGCGGAGCTCCGGGGACAGCTTGACGGCGGGCGCGATCTCCACGATTTTTTGATGGCGGCGCTGGACGGAACAATCCCTTTCGTACAAATGGACGATGTTGCCGTGCCGGTCGGCCAGAATTTGCACTTCAATATGCTTCGGTTTCTCCAAATATTTTTCCACATAGACCTCGCCGCTCCCGAAGGCCGACTTGGCTTCGGACTTGGCCCTTTCAAAGGCGTCCTTCAACTCCGATTCGTCCCTGACGATCCGCATCCCCCGGCCGCCGCCGCCCAATGCCGCCTTGATGATGATCGGGTATCCGCAGTCCCGGGCAAAATCCCGGATCTCCTCCAACGTCTGCACTTCTTTGCCGGGAACGACGGGAATATTGGCCTTTTCCGCATACTTCCGGGCCTTGACCTTGTCCCCGAAGATTTCGAGCTGCTCCGGTTCCGGGCCGATAAATAAAATCCCCTCTTCCCGGCAGCGCCTGGCGAATTGGATATTTTCCGACAGGAAGCCGTAGCCGGGATGAATGGCGTCGATCTCATTTTCCTTGGCGATTTTGATGATCCCCTCGATATCCAGATAGGCCTCGATCGGTTTTTTCCCTTCGCCGACCAAATAGGCTTCATCCGCCTTGTACCGATGGTAGGAACGGGAATCCTCCTTCGAATAGATGGCGACGGTGCGGATGTTCAATTCCGTGCATGCCCGGAAGACCCGGATGGCGATTTCCCCACGGTTGGCAACCAGGCATTTGTTGATCTTTCTCATCTCCCATACACCCTTTCCCTGAACTTGAAAAGCGATCCCTGTTCTTTCCGCTTTTTGGCATGTTTTCTTTCATAATTGGTAAACATGGCAACGTTCATCAATATGCCCATGGCCATGCCCAGCATGAGCAGGGATGAACCGCCGTAGCTGACGAAGGGGAGGGTGACCCCGGTAATCGGGATCAGCCCGGATACCCCGCCCAGGTTGATGAAGGCCTGAATGCCGATCATCCCCGATATCCCGAAGGCAAGCAGGCTGCCGAAAGGATCCCGGCAGCGGAGCCCGATGAATATCCCCCGCAAAACGATGTAAGCCAAAGAGCCGATGACAAAAAGGACGCCGAAAACCCCCAATTCTTCCGCGATGATCGCCATGATGAAGTCCGTATGGGCTTCCGGCAAATAGCCCAGTTTTTGGATGCTTCTCCCGAGCCCGAGCCCTTTCCATCCGCCGGAGCCGATGGCCAAATAGGAGTTGACCAGCTGATGGCCTTCACCCTGTTCATAGGCGAAGGGATCGAGGTATCCGTAAATCCTTCCGAGTCGCTCCTCGGAAAAGATGACATCCCGTTTCGCCAAAATGATCGGGGAAAAAACGACGGCCAATACCGCAAAAATCATGACGAGCCGGAAAATATTTTTCCATCCCATCCCGGAACAAAAAATGATGACGGCGCCGGTAAAGAAGATGATGATGGCCGTTCCGATGTCCGGCTGCACGGCCGTCAAGAAACAGGACAGGATCAAAAAGACGAGCGGCGGAGCCACCGCCTTGTTAAAATCATGGATATACGACTGTTTTTTCGCATAGACGGCGGCCAAATAGATGATTACCGCCAGCTTGACGAATTCCGAAGGCTGGATGCTTCTCGTGCCGAGCATGAACCAGCTCTGGGCGTTGTTGACCACATTCCCGAAAAAAAAGAGGCTCAACAAGGCAAACAAAGACAGGAGGACCATCGGGACCAAAAATTTGTTGCTTTTATACAGCTTGTATGGAACCGCGGCAAAAAGCAAAAACACGAAAAAGGAAAGAAGAAAATTCACTGTTTGTTTGTGAAAAAAATAATCGCTTTCTTCCCCGTAAATTTGGACGGCGATGACCATGCTCGAGCTGTAGACCATGACCAGCCCGAAAACCGAAAGGATCAGGTAAACGAACAGGAGCGAATAATCATAGGATCTGAGGATTTTTTTGACCATTTTCCTTCCTGCCTTTAATTATGTTATACATTTTATCAAAAAATATCAATATAGTATATAACAATTTAATAAAAAAATAAAAAAGTATGGCACTTTTAAGAAGCTTATAATAAAAAACCCAAACAATTGTTAAACAACTGTTTGAGCTTTGGCTTTCCGTTATTTTTTCAGGGTTGCCTCCCGCAGTTCCGTAAGGCTCCTTTCCACCGACCCGAGGATTTCTTTCCCTTCCTTTTCGTCGATCAGTCCAAGCCGTACGGCGAAATCTATTTCACGGGACAACCCGAACATTTGGGTATCCAAAACCTCTTCGTATAAGGGGCACTGGGGCATCGTTAAGTGATCCAACTGAACTTGTATCAATTTAAAAATTTTTTCCGCATCTTCTTTCAAAAGCGTATACGCCCTCTCCCGAAAATCCACTTTCAGCTGAGACGCCACCATTATCCCTCCCTCACAGGAAAACAAGACCATTCTTCTTAAAATTCTACAGTTTATATAAGAAAAATGCAAGGAAATTCACGACCGGCATTACCTTTCCCGTTCGCCGGCAAGGAACGGAAATGATGGAAAAGGACCGGCCCCTCCGTCACGGACATCTGAAGAAACCGCCTGGAAATCTCCGCAAATCTCGGCAACCGGACCCTGCAGAGCGGCCGGCCGCCGAGGGCGGCAGTGCCGGGAGGATTGCCGGGTTTATTCCTGCAGGGGTGCGTTTTTTTCCGGATGGCGGCCTTTTTAGCTGACCCATTTTTTCCCTTCCGGACAAAAATTTGCTCATGGGGCGCCGGTCATCGGAATGCCGGGCTTTTCCGGTGCCGGACATTTTTTCACGGCCGGACCAGCCGGCGGAATCAGCGGACGGTGCGCGGAAGAAAGCCAAAACCGCTGCGGGAGGTTTTACCCAAAAAGGGGGGACAAAGGGATCTCAAAGAACGACGGCCATCATCCCCCGGATCGCGGACGGTGCGCTCCCGGCGGAAAAGGCGGGGCGTTCCCGACCGCTTCCCGCCGCCCCGAAGGCAAGGGCCCGGCGGACGGCCGGACCGGTTTGCAGGATTCAATAGATGCCGATTCGGTATTCTTGGTTCAGCAACTCTAAAAATTTCCATCCGCCCAGGCTGTTCCCCTTTTCATCGAGCCCCGGGGAATAGACGCCGATGCCCAGCCTGCCGGGGATGACGGCCATGATGCAGCCGGACACCCCGCTTTTGGCGGGCACGCCGGCCTTGACGGCGAACTTCCCCGAGGCATTGTACATGCCGCAGGACGCCATCAGCGCCCGGCAAATACGGGCGGTTTTTTCCGAGATGAGCCCCTTCCCGGTTTCCGGATCGCGTCCGCCTCCCGCAAAAACGGCGCCGATCCTCGCCAAAAGCAGACAATCCATTTCTAGGGCGCATTGCCGGGAATAGAGGGCGATCAATTCTTCCACATCCCCTTCGATGATCCCGTGCTGTTTCAGAAAATAACAGAAGGAACGGTTTAAAAAGGCGTGTTCATACTCCGATTCGGCCACTTCCCGGTTGAAGGCGATTTCCTTTCCCGCCAGCCTCCGGACGAAGGCCTGAAAAAGGGCCCATTTTTCCTCCAAATCTTTTCCCTCGGCAAGGCCCGTGACCGCAAGGGCCCCCGCGTTGACCAAAGGATTGGGGGGCATGGCGTAGGCGTCGAACTGGAGATTTTCCAGGGAATGAAAAGGTTCGCCCGTCGGTTCCATGCCCACCTTGGAAAACAGCCTTTCCTCCCCCTTCTGCTCCAGCACATAGGCGAGCATGAAAACCTTCGAAACGCTCTGCAGGGTGAATGCCGCCGGCCGGTCCCCGGCGGTCCGGCTTAACCCGTCCACGGTGAACAAGGCCGCGGAAAAAACTTCCGGATCCGCCCCGCTTAAGGCCGGAATGTAAGCGGCCGTCTTCCCTTGTTTTGCCCATGGTCTGGCCCTTTCCGCAAGTCCCTCCAGCACGCCGGGGGCCAAAAGTCTGTCCATCGGATCACCTCCGAGAAAGAGTTCTCCGCTTTGACGGAAGCGGGACAAAAGCGGCGGAGACAGGATGCGGACATCTTTGTATCCGGCGGGATGCCCGTCCCTTTTATCATTCCCATTTATGTTTTCCGTGCATTCGTCCCCTTTTCCATGTATACTTCTCTTAGGCGCCCATGCCGTTGCCGCGGCGCGCCTCAGCAAAGGGAAGCCGCGGCCGGCATTTGGGGCAGACGGAAAAGGGGTGTTGTCCATGATTTTGCAGATCAAGGGAAAAGTGAAGTTTACGATCACGCTGGATCCTGGGGTATGGATCTTTGACGATCGCCGGGTCGATCTATTGACCTATTTCGACAAAAACGAACCGATCTTTTCCAAGGAAGAGGAGGAAGAGAAAAAGACGGCCAAATATTGGGAACGGGAGATCCAGGAAGGGTCCGTCTCTCCGCCGACGTTGAAGACGGAGCGGAAATTTGAGAAGATGAAGGTCTTGACGGGAACCTTCGGCATCCCCTTCCGGCCTTTTCTGAATAACGCCGAACCGCTGCCCGAGGCAAAAGCCGTAACCGTCCAATCCAAAGACGGAGACGTGACCGTCTCCCTGGACCAAGCGATGGAATTCATCCTCGGTTTTTCCAAAGAAGGAAAGCCTTTAAGGGAAGACGGCCCGGTCCACGTCTATTTCGGCGACGGTTCCAACCGGGACCGTCCGATAAAAAACGTGACCGGCTTCATCGTCGAATAGCGCGTCCCTCGCCCCGCGACCCGGGGCGCTTTTTTATGCATAAATCCGGGCATCTTCCGCAAAATAAAAGAAACAAGGCGGAAGGCGAGGGAACAACCGGTGAAAAATCGCATCCTTTTCTTGTCATTTCTTTTTCTGCTCCTTTCCTCCGGCTGCATGGGAGGAAATAACGCCCCGGAGAAACAAGGCTATTTCCCTGTGAAAAACCGGACGGAAAACACGGGGGAAACCGTGAACGAAAACAGGGAGGAAAATGTAAAAACCGCGGATCATTTGGCGGAATTGGCAGAGGCAGTCAATGGCGTCAAAAATGCCAGGGCCGTCGTCTTGGGCCGTTTTGCCGTCGTCGGGATTGATGTGGACAAGGATTTGGAAAGATCCGAAGTCGGCACGATCAAATACGCGGTCGCAAAAGTCCTGAGAAACGATCCCCGGGGAGCCAATGCCGTTATCGTCGCCGACCCGGACCTGAACGCGAGGCTGGATGAAATGCGGAAGGATATTATCGACGGCAGGCCGGTCAATGGGATCATGGAGGAATTGGCGGACATCGTCGGCCGGGTGATGCCGGAGGTGCCCGGCGATCTGGATAAGCCGGTGCCGAAGGACCCGGCGAAACGGGAAAAGGAAACACCGAACGACGGGGATAGGCAAAATCCGGGCAACGGTCAGGAACGAAGCCGACAGGAATAAATGAAAAGGACGGACCGGCGGCCTCGCCGGAGGACCGGGAGGGCGCAAGAAGGGCACTTGATCCGCATCTGCTAAAGGCGGAGGACGGCGGCTTTTGTTTCCGGCTTTTTTTCTCTGCATCCGGCTTCTTTATGCTATACTATTTCCATGGATGAGCATACGGAGGTCAAAGGATGATCGTAAAATGCATTTTGTGCGATAAAATGGAAACGATTGATGACGAGTCGCCGCTGGCGAAAAAATTGAGAAACCGTCCGATTCATACGTATATGTGCCAAGAATGCCACGACAGAATCAGCAAAAAAACGAAGGAAAGATTGGCCACGGGAAAATTTCGCACCTATCCGATGAAGAAAAAGGATGATGACTGGTTTTAAATGACCTAAATGCGGTACGGCGCGGAAGATTTCCCTCTTGTTTTAAACGGAAAAAACGCAACCGTCTCCATGGAACAGGAGACGGTTGCGTTTTGTTTGGAAAGCCGGCTATTCGCCCGGATTTTCCCGGGCCCCTTCCCGCCATCTTCTGAACCGGTAGACCGCAAGGACGAGGGCGATGACGATCAGCCCCTCCGCCACCGGAAGGAAAATCGCCAGAAAGGTAAGGATCGTGCTCCCGAGGATAAGAAACAGGTAAACGATCACCGATTTCAACAGCGGCAATTTCCGGGCAAAGCCCAATTTATAAGCGATGATGCATAAAAAAACGATGAGGATATATAAAATCCACATCCCCGAATCCGGGTTCTCGTCCACCCGCAGCAGTCTGGGAATCGGCGACAGACGGCTTTGAATATCCTCCAACGGAATGCCCCCTTTGATCATTGCCTAGCCAAATCCATTGTACATGATGCGGAAGGATTTGTAAAAATCTTTTCCGGCCGGTTCGGGCTTGGATCCGACGTTTTCATCCGTAAGAAGAATGAGGCCTCCTTATCCCGGCTTCCCTACCGGATTTTTCCGGCGCGCGGGGAACTGAACCTCTTCCCGGCCTAGGGGAAACGCCGAGGCGGGCCCGTTTCCCGCACGGCCTTTCGGCCGCCCTCTTCCGGCATTTACATCTTCCGCTTTTTCGTCAGTTTTTCCCGCTCGCTTTTATTCAATATTTTTTTCCTCAGCCGGATGGATTTGGGGGTCACTTCGCAATATTCATCGTCATCCAGATATTGAAGGGCCTCTTCCAGGGTAAAAATCCGGGGTTTTTTCATGATCTGCGTCTGTTCCTTCGTCGCCGAACGGATGTTGGTCGCATGTTTCGTTTTGCAAATGTTGACGGTCAGATCGTTTTCCCGGTTATGCTCCCCGACGATCATCCCTTCATATACTTCCGTCCCCGGTTCGACAAAAATCGTACCCCGGTCTTCCAACTGCAGGATCCCGTACGTCGACGCGGTTCCCGTCTCCAAGGCGACAAGGACCCCCCGCTCCCTCCGGCCGATTTCGAAGGGAAGTTTCGGCCGGTATTCCTCGAAGGAGTGGTTGTAGATCGCATAGCCCCTCGTCAACGACATCAGCTCGCTCTGATACCCGATCAGTCCCCGGGAAGGGACGGAATAGACGAGCCGGACCTGGCCGTTTCCGGCATGGCGCATATCCAGCAGATTTCCTTTCCGCCTGCCGAGGGACTCGATGACCTGGCCGGAATATTCTTCCGGCACGTCAATGACCACCCTTTCGAAGGGTTCGCAAATCTTGCCGTCGATTTCCTTTTCGATGACTTCCGGTTTGGAGACCTGCAATTCAAACCCTTCCCGGCGCATCGTCTCGATCAGGATGGCCAGATGCAGCTCCCCGCGGCCGGAAACGATCCAGGCGTCGGGGGAATCGGTGGGCTCCACCCGCAAACTGACGTCCGTCTGCAGCTCCAATTTCAGCCTTTCCTCAATCTTCCGGGCGGTGACAAATTTTCCTTCCCTTCCGGCAAAGGGACTGTTGTTCACGAGAAAGGTCATTTTTAACGTCGGTTCATCGATCCTTAGGGGCGGAAGGGGATCGGGGGCCTCCACAGGGCAGATCGTCTCCCCGACCAAAATGTCCCCCATCCCGGAAACGGCCACGAGATCGCCGGCATAAGCCTCTTCGATCTCCACCCGCTTCAGTCCCATAAAGCCGAACATCTTCGTCACCCGGAAATGTTTCACCGACCCGTCCAACTTCATCAGGGCGACCTGCTCCCCGGTCCGCATCGTGCCCCGGAAGATCCTTCCGATCCCGATCCGGCCGATGTAATCGTTATAATCCAGTAGCGCCACTTGCATTTGCAGCGGTTCGTCCCGGTTGTCGACGGGCGCCGGCACCGTCCGGACGATCGTTTCGAACAAAACCTCCAGCGAAGAATCCTGTTCCCGCGGATCCAAGCCGGCCGTTCCTTTGACGGCCGACGTGTAAACGACGGGAAAATCGAGCTGATCTTCGTCGGCGCCCAGCTCGATAAACAGATCGAGCACCTCGTCGACAACCTCTTCCGGGCGGGCATTTTCCCGGTCGATTTTATTGATGACGACGATCGGGGTGACCTTTTGTTCCAGCGCCTTTTTAAGGACGAAGCGGGTCTGCGGCATGCACCCTTCAAAGGCGTCCACGACGAGCAAAACGCCGTCGACGAGCCGCATGATCCGCTCCACTTCGCCCCCGAAATCCGCATGGCCCGGGGTGTCCAGGATGTTAATTTTTACGTTTTTATATTGAACGGCGGTATTTTTCGCCAATATGGTTATGCCCCGTTCCCGTTCGAGGTCGTTGGAATCGAGGATCCGTTCCCGGACCTGCTCGTTGGCCCGGAACATCCCCGCCTGTTTCAACATTTGATCCACCAAAGTCGTCTTTCCATGATCGACATGGGCGATGATGGCAATATTCCGGATGTCTTCACGCAGTTTCATTTTCTCCGTTTCCTCCTGAAAAAATCAGCGAGAATATTATAGCACAACAAAAAAGGAGAGTAGAAAAAAAGCCGTTCCTTTTGTAAAATAAAATGGAACGGAAATGCCGATCTTACGGAAAGAAGGAATGGCCGTGAAAGATATGAAATGGATCTTCCTTTTCTACGCCGTATTGGCGGTTCTCGCCATGGCGGGCATCGGGTTTTCCATCAGCCTGCGGAACGCGGCTTTGGGCTTCTTCTTTCTAGTTTTCCTTTTCTTCATCATGGGAATCGGCTTTCAAACGAAGAAAAAATGGAGAGAAGAAGGGAAATTGTAAAACGAGAGGAAGGCCGGCGCGCGGCCCATCCTCTTGTTTTTTTATTGCTTTTTATCCGTTAAATACCCTGATACGTGGCCAGAAAAGTTTCCAGAAGCTTTTCATGCAGACCGGGTTTCGCAAGAAAGACGGAGCTTTTTTCCAAGATCGACAGCGGTTCCCCCGTCAATTTCGTGGCTTTTCCGCCCAATTCTTCCACGATGATCATGCCCGCCGCGAAATCCCACGGGGAAAGCTTCAGACTGATATAGGCGTCAAGCCATCCGGCCGCCACATAACCGATCTCGATGGCGGCGGATCCGATCGAACGGGTTCCCCTCATCTTCTTTACCATCGGAATGATGCATTCCTTGACGCCGGGGGAATCTTTGACCAGCCAAGTCGGGTTGATGCCCAAGATGGCTTCCTCCACCGGCCTTTCGGTCAGCTTCGGCAGCGGCCGGTGATTGAAATAGGCCCCCTCCCCTTTCACCGCATGGTACAATTCATCCCGGACCACATCATAAATATAGGCCAGCCTTCCCGCGCCGTTTTCGAAAACGGCGACGGATATGGCGAAATTCCGTTTTTGATGGACAAAATTCATCGTGCCGTCGATCGGATCGACGACCCAGATCACCCCGCCGAGTTCCGCCGGATCATCGCCGAATCCTTCCTCGCCCACGATTTGATGGCCGGGATAGGTTTGGCGGATTTTATTGACGAAAAACCGTTCCGTTTCCCGGTCGATATTGGTCACCAAATCGTTTTTATTGGATTTGGTAAAAATATCGAAATCTTGGCTTAACGCCCGGCGGATCCGTTCACCCGCCTCCCGTATCCAATCCTGAGCGTTGCGGTCAACCTGTTTCCAATCGATCATCAGCTACCCTCCATCAGATGAAATCCTTACCCTCCACCTATTTTACCACAGAACGGAAGGCTTCCGGCAAAAAACCCGGAGACGGCCTTACGATTTTTCGCCGGAAATAGGGCTTAAAGAAGGCTTTATCGGAGACGGGAAAGGATGAAACGGCAAGAGGCACCGGATCAGCCCGCCCTTCCGCCGGAAAACAGGAACAACCCATTGGCATTTTGCCGCACCAATTGTTATTTTTAAAGTAAGTCCTTATCGCCTTCCCGGCTTTGCCGGAAGGCTCATTCGAAAAACGAAGGAGGATGACCAGTGGAATTTCAGGGATTTGTCGATGAGGACTTCGAGGTTTTTCATATCGGCGGTTTGGAGAAGCGGATGGAGGGGATCAGGGCCAGGATCCAGCCGAAATTCCGGGCGTTGGGGGAAAAATTGGCGCCCCGGCTTTCGCACATGACCGGAGAAGAAATGTTTTTGCATATCGCCAAACATGCCAGGAGGAAAGTGAATCCTCCCGCGGATACATGGCTGGCCCTTTCCGTCGACAAGCGCGGCTATAAAAAAATGCCCCATTTCCAAGTGGGATTGTTTGATGACCGGGTATTCATCTGGCTGGCCTACATCAATGAACTGGAAAACAAGCGGCGGTTCGGCGAAAAATTGCTGGAAAACCTGAAAATGATCAAGGAAACCGTCCCCGGAGATTTCGTCGTGTCCGCCGACCATACGAAAAAAGAGGGAACGTTTTTGCGGGAAGCGGATCTGCAAAAGATGCTGGAACGGTTTGTTGGCGTGAAGAAGGAAGAGTTTTTGCTGGGGAAATATATCCATCGGGGAGACCCGGTTTTGCACAAGGGGAAGGAATTGGAAAAAATCATCGTAGAAACCTTTGAAACCCTCGTTCCGGTTTATCGGGCATCCTTTTCTTAATTGTTAATGCGGGGCCCCTTCACCGGGCGGCAAAGGAAGGCGGAGGCGGGCGGCCTCTCCGCCGATTGCCGGCACAGCCTCTTCCCCGCGAAATTCCATACCGTCAGCGCGGCCGGGGACGCCGGCAAAAGGCATCCCGTGCCCCGCTTCATGTACCTTTCCGCGGCCGGCGGGATGCCGGCGCATTCCTGCTTCTGGATACGTCCCCGATCCCGAAAGGGACCCCGAAAAGCCCCGGCGGACGATTTTACGCCGCCGCCCTCGCACGGGCTTTTCGGCTGCCGAAAACCGGCGGGCGCCCGGGCCCGCCGGCCGGCCGGTTAATGGGGATCGCGCTCCCCGATGATGGGACGGTTCCGGATTCCTTTCTGCTGTTCCGGAAGGAGCCGGCATCCGAAGGCTTCAAACGCCCGGTTCCCGCATCCATTTTTTCCGGATTTCCTCCGCTTCCCTGATCATTCGGGCAAAAAGCTCCGCTACGGAAGGGACATCCTTGATCAGGCCGACGACCTGCCCCGCCCAGACGAAACCTTCTTCCGTTTTTCCTTCCCAGGCGAACCGTTTGTTCGCTTCCCCGGATATATAGTCCTTTAATTGCTCATAGGTGGCGTTTTCCCGTTCCAATTCAAGGATCCGCTCCGCCCAGCTGTTATGCAGGACCCTGGCCGGCGCTCCCAGCGAACGCTTGATGATGACGGTGCTCGTTTCATCCCCGTTCACAAGGGCTTCCTTATATTTTTCGTGAGCATGGACGCATTCCTTCGTGGCCACGAAGCGGGTGCCCATTTCAATCCCTTCCGCCCCCAAACAAAGGGCAGCCATCAGTCCGCGTCCGTCGCCGATCCCGCCCGAGGCGATCACGGGAATGGAGACGGCATCGACCACTTGGGGAACCAATACGAAGGTGGACAAATCATGCTTGCCGATGTGGCCCCCTCCTTCTTGGCCGACCACCATGACCGCATCCGCGCCGAGCTCTTCCGCCTTCTGCGCCTGCCGCTTGGCGGCCACCAGCACCAGCTTCTTCACCTTCACTCCCTCGAGCGCCTGGAAAAAGGGCGTCGGGTTGCCGCCGGTTACGGAAACGACGGGAACCTTTTCGTCGACCGCCACCTGCAAATAATCCAAGAAAGGACGGCCGTGCTGCCCGATGGCAAAATTCACCCCGAAAGGTTTATCGGTCAGCTGCCTCACTTTCCGGATCTCTTCCCGCAATTTCTCCGGGCTTTCAAGGGACATGGCGGTAATCTGGCCAAGCCCCCCCGCGTTCGATACGGCGGCGGCCAGTTCGCTGTATGCCAAATGGGCAAGCCCTCCCTGGATGATCGGATAGCGGATGTTTAACAGTTCCGTTACTCGGGTAGTCCAGTTCATCATTTTTTCCTCCCGTCTCTTTGGCATTTTCTCTCCCCTCCTTTGAGTATATCAGGTCAAGGAATAAATGGTAAGTTGATCCCCGGAATGGGGACGGATGTTCAAAAAACGGTAAAAATTTGCCGGGACAAAGGCCAAGGTTGCGGGGAAGACGTCCGCTCCCAAGGCGGAAATGGAGCAGGGGACGGGCCGGCAAACGCGGGCGGGCATTTCGGCCGAGGGAAAAGCGGACATCGCCGGCCGGTTTTCATGAAAAACAGGGAACGGTCCGATGAAGGGGAATTTCCCTTATCACAAATATCCGATGAATCTCTTTTCGATTTCAGGCCTGTCATAATCTAAAATCCAGCCGTTGTATCTTTTATCAACGCCGCTTATCGTTTCGGGGGGAGCCGCCGATAAGTCGCAGCCCCGGTCATCGCAGATGTGAAAAATCGTTCCCTTGCCGATATTGATAAAATAGACGCGGTTTGAAATGCCCGGTTTCACGCCCAAATCTTGATCGCAAACCGCTTTTCCCATCGGCGCGGATTTGACATCCGATGTTTTGCATCTCCACGTGAAACCGAGCGTCTTGCACCTCCCTTCCTCGTCATCTTCCGGGAAAATATAGGGCATTTCCTGATGGGCGATTTTATCCGGAAACGATTTCTGAACAAAGGGAGAAAAATTCCTTAATTTGCGTTTTATGGTTCTCCCTTTGCCGTCATCATTCACATCGATCGCGAAAAATATATTGTCCGCCGGCGGATGCAGGGACGCAAATAAGGCGGCCCTTTGCTGACATCATTGCAAATGGGCGCGGTTGCGGGCTTCATATTCCCTTTTCCCCTCGACCCCCGATTCGGACCGGATGCCCATCGGCCATTAATAGAACAAAGGCGGGTTCAGTTCCAAATCCGGAAATTTTTCTCGCATAAATTCGTTTAACCGCATCTTTACACCCCACACCCCACCGTTCAACTCCTATGGATTTCATCGGGACGAAGCGAAAAATGGAAACTTGGACCGGCGCAAACGAAAACGTTTTTGTCGTTCCCGATAATGCCCGGTGCCTGTTTCCCCTGCACCAACCGCCGGCGAACGAGGACCGGGCGCGACAATGGCCGGGATTTTGCGGCGGCCCTTATCCATTTTTTATGACTGGAAAAAGAAAGGACGAATTGGTATAATTCATTTTGTTTTACTTTCAGAGTCCCATTTTATCCCCAGACACCGAGGTGAACATCCCGTTGAAACAGGAACTCACGCCATTGTTTACAGGGCTCGTTGAGCACATAAAAAGAAATCCCGTCCAGTTCCATATTCCCGGCCATAAAAAAGGGTTCGGAATCGAACCGGAATTCCGCAATTTTATCGGAGAGAACGCGTTGTCCATGGACTTGATCAATATCGCGCCGTTGGACGATTTGCACCATCCGGAAGGGATCATCAAAGAAGCCCAGGAGCTCGCCGCGGAGGCCTTCGGTGCCGATCACACCTTCTTTTCCGTGCAGGGGACTTCCGGCGCCATCATGGCGATGATCATGGCGGTTGTCGGTCCGCATGACAAGATCATCGTCCCCCGGAATGTGCATAAATCGGTGATGGCGGCCATCGTTTTCTCGGGAGCGACCCCGGTGTTTGTCCATCCCGAAGTCGATCATGAATTCGGCATTTCCCACGGCATTTCCCCCGGCGCCGTGAAACGGGCGCTGGAAGAACATCCCGACGCCAAGGCCGTGTTGGTCATCAATCCGACCTATTTCGGGGTTTGCTGCCATTTGCGGCAAATTGTCGACATCGCCCATTCTTACGGGGTGCCCGTCCTGGTGGACGAGGCCCACGGCGCCCACATCCATTTTCACGAAAGGCTGCCTCTTTCCTCCATGCAGGCGGGTGCGGATATGGCCGCAACAAGCGTCCATAAATTGGGCGGATCGATGACGCAAAGTTCGATTTTAAACGTCAAGGAAGGGCTCGTCAATGTCGACCGGGTCCGCGCCGTCCTAAGCATGCTGACGACCACCTCCACCTCCTACCTGCTCATGGCCTCCTTGGATGCGGCCCGGAAACAGCTGGCCACCCGGGGAAGGGAACTGCTGGAAAAAACCATCGGCCTGGCCGATTATTTGCGGGAAGAAATCAATAAAATCCCTCCCCTGCGTTGCATGGGCAAGGAAATCTTGGGGAGCGGAGCGGTCCATGACTTGGATCCGACCAAGCTGACCATCTGCGTCAAAGACTTGGGAATTTCCGGCCACGATGCGGAAAAATATTTGCGGGAAGCCCATAACATCGAAGTGGAGCTTTCCGATTTGTACAACGTGCTGTGCATCATCACGTTCGGGGATACAAAAAGGGAAGCGGACCTTTTGATCGAAGCTTTGAAGGACATGGTAAAAACCTTCCTTCCCCAGGCGGCGAAAAAGGACGTCCAGGTCCTGCTCCCGGAAATACCGAAACTCGCCCTTTCCCCGAGGGAAGCCTTTTACGCGGAAACGGAAGCCGTCCCCTTTGAAAAATCCGCGGGGCGCATCAGCGCCGAATTCGTCATGGTTTATCCCCCGGGCATCCCGATCTTCATCCCCGGTGAAATGATCACCGAAGAAAACCTGTACTATATTCAAAAAAATATGGAAGCGGGTCTTCCGGTGCAGGGACCGGAAGACCGGGAACTGAAATGGCTGCGCGTCATAAAAGAATAGGGTTTGCGTCCGTTGGATAAGCTGGAAGCCCGGCGCCCGGGCGAATTTCCATTCGAAAACAAGAAGGGAGCGAACGCTCCCTTTTTTTCATCATGCCGCCTGTTCGGCGTCGTCAGGCGGGCCAAGGAAAGCGGGGCGCTCCCTTGCGGGTCGGCCCTGCCTCCTTATTCATCCCCGTCTTCCTCCCCTCGGCAATGGGGATGAGGACATTTCCCGTACAGTACGGAAACTTTTTCGTCTTCAAAATACTCGATGGTTGCGTTGCATTCCTGGCAGACAAGAATGCCCAATCCGCTCACCCCGCAACTAAATATGTCATACTAATTGATCTTATAATATAACTAATTGGAAACGTTGTCAATATAAAAAATGTCATATTGGTGAATTATGACATATGTAACAGGAATTGCGGGGAAACCGGATCACAGCCCACGGCGAAAGGTCCGGCCGGACCGGCGGCCGCCGCCGAGGCGGTGCGGAAACCGGGGAAAAATAAAAACCGCTTCGAGCCTCGAAAGGCTTGAAGCGGTTTTCTTGTCCGCTTTATTTCAAGATATGGATCGGCGATCCTAAAGCGGCTTCCGCGGCTTCCATCGTGATTTCGCCGAGGGTCGGATGGGCGTGAATGGTCATGGCGATATCTTCGGCCGTTACCCCCGCTTCGATGGCCAAACCGATTTCGGCGATCATATCGGAAGCGCCGGGGCCGGCGATTTGCCCGCCGATGACCAAACCGTCTTCCTTCCGGGTGACGAGCTTCAGGAAACCGTCGGAATTGTTCAAGGCAAGGGAACGGCCGTTGGCCGCAAAGGGGAACTTCCCGACGGTCACTTCAATTCCTTCCGCCTTCGCCTGCTCTTCCGTATAGCCGACGGTGGCCAATTCCGGATCGGAGAAGCACACCGCAGGGATAGCCAGGTAGTCGACGGCGGACGGGTGCCCGCTGATCGCTTCCGCGGCCACTTTCCCTTCATAGGATGCCTTATGGGCGAGGGCGGGGCCGGGGACGATATCGCCGATGGCGTAAATGTTCGGGATGTTTGTGCGGCATTGTTCGTCCACTTTGATCAGGCCTTTGCCGACAAATTCGACGCCGATTTGTTCCAATCCGATGTCATCCGTGTTCGGGCGTCTGCCGACGGTCACCAGGACGTAATCGGCTTCCACTCTTTCTTCCTTTCCGTCCGCTTCATAGGTGACGACGACCCCGTCTTCCTTTTCTTCCACGCCCTTCGCCAAAGCCTTCGTAATGATGGTCGCGCCTTTTTTCTTTAAGTTCTTTTTCACGAGGGCGGACATTTGTTTTTCAAAGCCGGGCAAAATTTCGTCCGCCCCTTCAATGATGACGATTTCCGTGCCAAAATTGGCGTAGGCGGAGCCGAGTTCCGTGCCGATGTAGCCCCCGCCGATGATGACCATCTTCTTCGGGATCTCGGGGAGATTCAAGGCGCCGGTCGAATCGAGCACCCGTTTCGAAAACTTGAAGGCGGGCAATTCGATCGGCCGTGAACCGGTTGCGATGATGACATTTTTAAAGGTGAAGGTTTGGGCGGAATCGCCGTTGATGACCCGCAGCGTGTTGGCATCGACAAAATAGGCTTCCCCTTTGACCACTTCCACCTTATTTCCCTTTAACAAGGTGCCTACGCCGCTGGTCAGCCTTTTGACGACACCGGCCTTCCATTCTTGAACCTTGGAAAAGTCCACCTTCACGTTTTCCGCAAAGATGCCGATGTCACCCGATTCTTTCGCGTCCGCATACTTATGGGCGGCATTGATCAAGGCTTTGGAAGGGATGCAGCCGACGTTCAAGCAGACGCCGCCGAGTTCCCCCTTTTCGATGACGGTTACCTTTTGGCCGAGCTGGGCCGCGCGGATCGCCGCCACATACCCGCCGGGACCGGCCCCGATGACTATGGTGTCCTTTTCAATCGGAAAATCTCCAACTACCATTTTTTACGCCTCCATTAACAAAAGTTCGGGATCGCTTAACAACCGTTTGATATGGTTGAGGGCATATTGCGCCGTTGCGCCGTCGATGATCCGGTGGTCGAAACTCAAGGACAGCGCCAAGACGGGGGCCGCCACGATTTCACCGTCGCGCACGACCGGCTTCTCTGCAATACGTCCTATTCCCAGTATAGCAACTTCCGGATGATTAATCACGGGAGTAAACCATTGTCCGCCTGCCGAACCGATGTTGGTAATCGTGCAGGAGGATCCCTTCATTTCGTTCGGGGCCAGCTTCCCTTCCCTGGCTTTTTGGGCCAGCTCGTTGATTTCTTTCGCGATGGCGAACATGGATTTGCGGTCGGCATCCTTGACGACCGGGACGAGCAAGCCGCGTTCGGTATCCGCCGCGATTCCGATATTGTAATAATGCTTGTGGATGATTTCCTCGGCTTCATCGTCGATGGACGCATTCAATATCGGGTATTCCCGGAGGGCGCTGACCAAAGCCTTGACGACATAAGGCAGGAACGTCAGTTTGATGCCCTTTTCCGCGGCCACTTCTTTGAATTTCTTCCGGTGGGCGACGAGTTTCGTGACATCCACTTCATCCATGAGCGTAACATGGGGGGCGGTATGTTTGGATTGGACCATCGCCTTGGCGATCGCCCGGCGGATTCCGCTCATCTTTTCCCGGGTTTCCAGCAGCACTTCGCCGGTCGCAGCCGCCGTTTCGGGCGCCGGTTTTTCCGCCGTTTCCTTCGCCTCGGTTTCCGCGGGGGCCGCTTTTGCTGTTCCGGCCAAATAGTTGTCGATATCTTCCTTCAAAATCCGCCCGTTCGGACCCGAGCCGGTGACAAGCTGAATGTCGACGCCTTTTTCCCTGGCGTATTTCCGGACGCTGGGCATGGCGATGACCCGGCGTTTCGGCTCGGCCTTCTCTTCCGTTTGCGGAGCCGCCGCTTCTTCCTTCACTTCCGCTTGGGAACCGGCTTCTTTCGCGGGTTCTTCCCCATGATCCCCTTTAAATTGCATGTCTTCGTATCCCGGCGCATCAATGGTGACAAGCACATCGCCGACGACGGCCGTTTGCCCTTCCGGCACGAGAATTTCCAAAACCTTCCCTTCCACGGGAGAGGGGATTTCCACGACCGCTTTATCGTTTTGAACTTCACAAAGCACATCGTCTTCTTTGACTTCGTCACCGGGCTTGACGAACCATTTGACGATTTCACCTTCATGTATTCCTTCTCCGATGTCCGGCAATCTGAATTGGAATGCCACAATTATCCCTCCTGTAATATTCGGAATGGGAGGAAGCCGGCGCCTCGCCGTTTTCCTCCGCAGACAGCGCGATCAGAACGTGAGCACTTTTTTCGCGGTTTCATAAATATCCTTCGCATTCGGCAGCCAAACGTTTTCCGCCTGGGAGAAAGGATAAACCGTATCCGGTGCCGTCACGCGCAAAACCGGCGCCTCCAGGCTCAAGATCGCCCGTTCGTTGATTTCGCTGACGACGTTGGCGGCGATTCCGGCTTGCCGTTGGGCTTCTTGGACAACGATGGCCCGGTTCGTTTTTTCCACGGAAGCGACGATCGTTTCCACATCGAGGGGGCTTACCGTGCGCAAGTCGACCACTTCTGCGGAATAGCCTTCTTTCTCCAATTCCGCTGCGGCCTTCAGCGATTCATGCACCATCGCACCGTAGGCGAAGATGGACAGATCCTTACCCTCCCGTTTGACATCCGCTTTGCCGAGGGGGATCGTATATTCTCCTTCCGGCACTTCGCCGCGGATGGAACGGTAAAGCTTCAAATGCTCCAGGAAGACGACCGGATCGTTGTCGCGGATGGAGGAGATCAACAACCCCTTGGCGTCGTAAGGGGTAGACGGAATGACGACCTTCAGACCCGGCACTTGGGCGACCAACCCCTCCAGGCTGTCCGAATGCAATTCGGGCGTGTGAACGCCGCCGCCGAAGGGCGAACGGACCGTGATCGGCATTTGGTAGGTGCCGCCGGTGCGGTAACGGTAGCGAGACATTTGGCCGGCGATGGAATCCATCACTTCAAAAAGGAAACCGAAAAATTGGATCTCGGGAACGGGGCGAAAACCTTGAAGGGCAAGGCCGATGGCCAGACCGCCGATCCCCGATTCCGCCAAGGGGGTGTCGAAAACGCGGTCGGCGCCGAATTCCTTTTGCAGCCCGTCCGTGGCGCGGAAAACCCCGCCGTTAACCCCCACGTCTTCACCGAAGACGAGGACGTTCGGGTCCCTTTTCAATTCCGTGCGCAAGGCATCCGTAATCGCTTGAACCATTGTCATTTGAGCCATCTTTTACTTCGACTCCTTTTCTTTGTATATTTCGTATTGTTCTTGCAGGTTGGCGGGCAATTTTTCAAACATGATCGAAATCAGGTCCGTCACTTTTTGCTTCGGCGTTTCATCCGCCTTCTTTATCGCTTCCTTGATCTCTTCCTTCGCTTTTTCGATGGTTTCTTGTTCCATTTCTTCGTTCCAGAGGCCCTTCTTTTCAAGATACTTCCGGAAACGGACCAAAGGATCTTTCTTTTCCCACTCGTTGTCCAATTCTTTGGAACGGTAGCGGGTCGGGTCGTCGCCGGACATCGTGTGCGGCCCGTAACGGTAGCACAGCGTTTCGATCAGGGTCGGGCCTTCGCCGTTGATCGCCCGTTCGCGGGCTTCCTTCGTCGCCGCATATACCGCCAGCGGGTCCATGCCGTCCACTTGGATGCCAGGGATTCCGGCTGCAACGGCTTTTTGGGCCAGGGTCTTGGCCGCCGTTTGCACTTCGACGGGCGTGGAAATGGCGAAACGGTTGTTTTGGACGATGAAGATGGCGGGAACTTTAAACGCTCCGGCAAAGTTGATGCCTTCGTAGAAATCCCCTTGGGAAGTTCCCCCGTCTCCGGTATAGGTGACGGCGACGGCTTTCTTCCCCCTCTTCTTGAGGCCGAGGGCCACCCCTGCCGCCTGCACGTATTGGGCGCCGATGATGATTTGCGGAGGCACCACGTTCAAACCTTCGGGAATTTGGTTTCCGACGAAGTGGCCGCGGGAGAACAGGAAGGCTTTGTAAAGCGGCAGTCCGTGCCAGATGATTTGCGGAACATCCCGGTAACCGGGCAAAATAAAGTCTTCTTTTTCCAAAGCGAAATGGGAGGCGATTTGGGAAGCTTCCTGGCCGGCCGTCGGCGCATAGAATCCCAAACGTCCCTGACGGTTTAAGGAGATGCTCCGTTGGTCCAAAATGCGGGTGAACACCATCCGGCGCATCAATTCCTGCAGCTGTTCATCCGTCAAATCGGGGACGGCGCTTTCATTCACCACTTCCCCATCCTCATTCAAGATTTGGAAGGTCTGAAATTCCTTCTCGATCGACTCGAATTGCTTGGCCGCATCCAATACCTTATTCGTGTTCGGAGCCATTTTGTTCACTTCATCCTTTCCATAACATTCTTCCATATCATAGTTTTCCAGATAAAAGGGTTTTCATCCGCAAACCGAAAAACTGTTCCCGCGAAAAAAGGAGGCGGTGGGAGGCGAAACTGTATTAATCGTTCGCGCAAAAATATTATTACAATCTCACCACAATTTTAGTTTACACTTTGTCGAATTCTTCGTCAATCATCATGAATTCAACTGGAACAATATTCACAAAAACGTTTCATTTTTTCAAAAAAATAAATCTGTTATATATTAATCCATGTATCTGTTATATATTTTTTTCACTTAGCCGCCCGCCTGCGGGCCGATTCGGGAATCAAACGTTATTTTAGTAAAAACGAAAATCCCCTTCGGCCCCTTCATTTTCCAACCCCTCACGCCCCGGAAAACTATTTCAGAATAAAAAGGATTTTTCCTGTTTAACACAGTATTAATACAGGTTTCGCAAAAAAAAATAAGCCTTGGTCGGCTTATTCGGTTTTCACATCCAAACCGGCATCTTTGTAAAATTGAACCTTTGCCTCATTGTACGCTTCCGTTTGTTTGTTGAATTGCCCGTTCAGTTCGATCACCTCATGATAGATCCCGTTGATCTTGTTGATTTGATCCTCCAGGTCCTCCAGCTTCACGTTTTCCTCCTTAAACATGGCATAGAGCTCCCGGTCATAGGCGATGCCCTGCTTATATTTTCGATAAAGTTCCTCGTGCAATTCGTAGCGTTTCATCATCGTGTCGTACATTTTTTCCGCATTTTTCTTCAATTTCTCGTCGTCGAGTTTTTCGATGTCCTTGGTCAGCTTTTTAAACTCTTCTTCGGCCCGGATCATGCTCTCTCTTTCTTTTTCCAGGCATTCTTCCCTCTGCTTGGCGATCCCGGCCGCCTCATCGGACAATCGGGCGATCTTGTCACGGTCTTTCATTCCGAGGGACAAGATCTCATCGTAAATTTCCTTCTCTTTCTTCTCCAGTTCGATCAGGCGCTCCTGCTCGTTTTTAAACCCATCCTCGATGGAGACGACCTTTTCCATCCGTTCATACATCTTTTCCGCCGTCGATTGGAAAAGGCCGCACCCGGCGATCAGCGGGATGATGACGAAAAACAAGGGCCAAGTTCTGCGGATGTTCACCACAATGCCTCCGTTTCCTGTCGGATACCGCCGGTTTGTTCGCGATAGAGCGGTGATTTCCCTTCCGGGCGGTTCCTTTCTGATTCGTTATCGGATATTATATTATGTATTCGAAAGCGATCCGTCTTCATTCACAGACGGGGAAAACTTTGCTAGACTATATTACGTTGAAAATGCGTTTGACGGGAGTGAAGCCGATGATCACGATGAAAGATATCATCCGCGACGGGCACCCTACTTTAAGGAAGGTGGCCAAGGAAGTCCCTCTTCCCCCGTCGAAGGAAGACATTGAAACGGGAAAACTGCTTATGGAATATGTGCAAAACAGCCAAAACGAGGAAATCGCAGCCCGTTACGGACTGCGTCCGGGCGTGGGGCTGGCCGCGCCGCAAATCAACGTTTCCAAAAGGATCATCGCCGTCCATTTTGAAGATTACAGCGGGAAAACATACAGCCACATCCTTTTTAACCCGAAGATCATCAGCCATTCCGTGGAAAAAGCCTACCTGGTTTCCGGGGAAGGTTGTCTGTCCGTCGACGAGGATATTCCGGGATATGTGCCCCGCTATGCGCGAATTACGGTGGAAGCCTATGACGAAGAAGGAAAAAAATTGCGGCTCCGCCTGAAAGAATATGCGGCAATCGTATTCCAGCACGAGATCGACCATTTGAACGGCATCCTGTTTTACGATCATATCGACAAGGAAAACCCGTTCAAACCGATTGATAATGCCATCCCTGTCGGACAATAGGCGCCGCGGAAAGGCCTGCCGCCGAATCGTCCCGGGAACATCGGAAATCCCGCCGGAACCGGCAGCGAGCGGGGTTCGGTTCGGGGCGGCTACAGCAGACCGGCGGCTATCAGACCGTGATAGACGCCGTCCTCGTCCACATGTTTCGTGACGTAATCGGCGTATCTTTTGACGATGTCCGGCGCGTTGCCCATCGCAATCCCTTTTCCGGCAAAATGGAGCATTTCGATGTCGTTCATTCCGTCTCCGAAGGCGAAAATATCCGACTTGGAAATCCGGCAATATTCGCTGATCCGGCGGATGCCTTCGGCCTTCGAGCCGCCCTTCGGCATCACGTCCAGGGCGTACCGGTGCCAGCGGAGAAACCGGAACATCGGAAATTCCGCTTCGTATTCTTTCTCTTCGCCGGGTTCGCAGAAAAGGAGCATCTGGTAAACCGGTCCCTTTTTATAGAACTCCGGATCATAGCCGGGTTCGGGCACGTTGATGCTTCTCATGCTCTCTTTGATGTAGCTGTGGCCGTTCATGGTGGCGCACATCCGGTCATGGGACATAAAGACGAAGGGATGGCCCTTTTCCTTCCCTTTTTCCAGCAATCTTTCAATATGGCGGGGATCCATTTTGAATTGGAAGATCGGCCGGCCGTCGACGACGACGTATTGGCCGTTCAGGCTGACGAAGGTGTCAATGCCCAATGGCTCCCGGATGAATTCGAACATGAAAGGGGCGCGTCCGGTGGCGATGGCAACTTTGACGTCCTTTTCCTTCAGGCGAAGGATGGCGTCGACCGTCGCCGGGGGCACTTCGTTCCGGCTGTTCAAAAGCGTCCCGTCCACGTCGAAAAAGACCATTTTCCCCAATATCCATACCTCCTGTTCTACGCTGCTATAATTTTACGCTATAACAGATGCTATTTTCTTGTCAATCATTCCGTCGAAAATTCCAGTTTCAGGCATGAAAATCCGCAGGGAAAAGTCATATAATATAATTAAAAACATCATTAATAACATCGGGTTCCCGAGCCGCCGGATAAAACTTTTGCTAGAACCCTTTATCTTTGATACCGGTTGGGCTAAAATAAAAGACAGGGAGTGATCCGCGATGTTAAAAAAGCTGAAGAAAAAGCTTTTGGAACGGTGGAGAGATTTGCTTCGGAAAAAATTGATCGCGTAAACGAAGGGCTGTTTAAAAGAGAAAACCTTCCTTCCGAAGGTTTCACCTCCCTTAAATCAGCCCTTGTTTTTTACATACAGGTTGTCTTTTCCTTGTCTTTTTTTTCTTTGGCAGCTTCCCTTTCCGACCGGCAAATGACGGTTCTTCGTGTAAGAAATGCGTTTTTCCGCTATAATGAATAAAGCTGCAAGGCTGCAAAAGGAGTGATCGAATTGATATTTAAAGTTTTCGTACAGGAAAACGCCGACCAGA
Source organism: Caldibacillus debilis DSM 16016 (assembly GCF_000383875.1). NCBI lineage: Bacteria > Bacillati > Bacillota > Bacilli > Caryophanales > Bacillaceae > Caldibacillus > Caldibacillus debilis. The sequence goes on from NZ_KB912902.1 coordinate 97,166, forward strand.
TTCCGGTCCGCGAAAAGACAAAGGCTGTGTATATCGAAGCGGAATCGGAGCGAGAAGTCCGGAAAAAAATGGAAGGAACCCCGTATAACATCGAATACATCCAGGCCCTGAGCGAAGCGCACCTGGAGTACGAAAAGAAAAGCCCGAATTTTAAATTATTGGAGCTATGAACATGAAATTTGTGAAAAATGACCAGACGGCCGTTTTTGCCCTCGGGGGTTTGGGCGAAATCGGCAAAAATACCTACGTGGTTCAATACCAGGACGAGATCATCGTCATCGATGCCGGAATCAAGTTTCCGGAAGATGAATTGCTAGGTATTGACTATGTCATTCCGGACTACACATACTTGGTGAAAAACGCGGAAAAAATCAAAGGGTTGTTCATCACCCACGGCCACGAAGATCATATCGGAGGCATCCCGTACCTGCTGCGGGAAGTCAACATCCCGATTTACGGGGGAAAGCTGGCGCTCGGGCTCATCCGGAACAAATTGGAAGAACACGGATTGCTGCGCCGGGCCAGGCTCCATGAAATCAAGGAAGACGACGTGATCAAATTCCGAAAAACTTCCGTCACCTTTTTCCGCACCACACACAGCATCCCCGATTCCTACGGAATCGTCATCAAGACGCCGCCAGGCAATATCGTCCACACCGGTGATTTCAAATTCGATTTCACCCCGGTTGGAGAAACGGCCAATTTGACAAAGATGGCCGAAATCGGCAAAGAAGGGGTGCTTTGTTTATTATCCGACAGCACGAACAGTGAAATACCCGAATTTACGATGTCGGAACGGAAGGTCGGAGAAAGCATCAAGGAAATTTTCCGCAAGGTGGAAGGGCGGATCATATTCGCCACCTTCGCTTCCAACATCCACCGTCTGCAGCAAGTGACGGAAGCCGCCGTACAAAACGGGAGAAAGATTGCCGTTTTCGGAAGAAGCATGGAAGCTGCCATTGAAATCGGCCGGGAACTCGGCTACATCCGCTGCCCGAAAAACACCTTCGTGGACGCCCAGCAAATCAACCGGCTTCCGGCGAACCAAATCACCATCCTGTGCACCGGAAGCCAGGGGGAACCGATGGCGGCCTTATCCCGGATCGCCAACGGCACCCACCGGCAAATCCAGATCATGCAAGGGGACACGGTCGTCTTTTCATCGTCGCCGATCCCCGGCAATACGACGAGCATCAACCGCACGATCAACATGCTCTATCGCGCCGGCGCGGATGTGATCTACGGTTCCTTGAACAACATCCACACCTCCGGCCACGGGGGCCAGGAAGAACAAAAGCTGATGCTCCGCCTGATGAAACCGAAATTTTTTATGCCCGTCCACGGGGAATACCGGATGCTGATCACGCACAAAAAACTGGCGGAGGACTGCGGGATCCCCGGAGAAAATTGCTTCGTCATGGATAACGGCGAGGTCCTCGCCCTCAGCAAGGATTCCGCCTACGTCGCCGGCAAAGTCCAGTCCGGTTCCATCTACATCGACGGAAGCGGCGTCGGCGACATCGGCAACATCGTCCTTCGCGACCGGCGAATCCTGTCGGAAGAAGGGCTCGTGATCGTCGTCGTCAGCATCAACATGAAGGAATTCAAAATCGCCGCCGGGCCGGACATCATCTCCCGCGGATTCGTTTACATGCGGGAGTCGGGCGATTTAATCAGCGAAGCGCAATCGCTGATCAAAAAGCATCTGGAAAAAATCATGGGGAAAAAGACAACCATGTGGTCAGAAATCAAAAATGAAATCACGGAAATTTTAGGGCCGTTCCTGTATGAAAAAACGAAACGGCGGCCGATGATCCTGCCGATCATCATGGAAATATAAGCGGCCGCAAAAAAAGCGGGCATGGCGGGGCGGAAAACTCCGCACCCGCCCCCGCTGCAAAAGGCGGCCGCCGGCCGGGCCGGGTCTCCCCTTTCGGCCCGGCCTCTTCCTTTCCATCCGAAGGGCCGCTAAGGAAAAACCGGTTCATCCCGCAAGCACCGGCGGCTTGCCTTACCGGTCTCCCCCTTAGCGTTATCCCTGTTGATAAAAACAATGAACGAAACGGCAACTCCCCCGTTCCCGTCTCCCCTTGCCTTCATCTCCTCCAATGGAAACCGGATTCGTCATCGAATCCTTTCCGAAGCCCCTGAAGCCTTCTTGATGCGCGTTACGCGATTTCGCCGTCATGCATAACATTTCCGAAGCCGATCCACCCGCATCGTCCGGTTCCGGAAAACGGGGAAATAGGGGAAAAAGCGATGTCCGTCGTCCGGAAAACATGCCCCTTTCCACGGTTTTCGCCCATGGGAAGCTGTCCGGGAACGCCGGCGAGGAAATCGGGAAAAAGGCGGCCAAATAAAAAAGCCGGCGAAAAAGGTGCGGCCTGTCGCACCCCTTCCGCCGGCGAAAAGCCCGGCCCGCCCCCCCTGGAAGGCGGCCGGGATCCCCGCCGAACCGATGGCGGGGAAAATTCCGCCAATATCCGTTCTCCTGCCCTCTAGGCCTGCAGCATTTTATACTGGGCCTGAATCAGCTTGTAATATTCCCCTTTCTGTGCCATCAGCTGGTCGTGGTTACCTTCTTCGATAATATTCCCGTGGTTCAGCACGAAGATCTTATCCGCATCCCGGATCGTTGAAAGGCGGTGGGCGATGATCACCGATGTCCTCCCTTTCAACAGGGTTTTCAGCGCCTCTTGGATCCGGACTTCCGATTCGGTGTCAATGCTTGCCGTCGCTTCATCCAAAATCAGGATTTTCGGATCCGAAAGCAATGCCCGGGCGAAGGACAGGAGCTGCCTTTCGCCGACGGACAGCACATTCCCCCGCTCTTCCACTTCCGTTTCGTAACCTTTGGGAAGTTTGTTGATGAAGAGATCGGCCCCGACCGCCTTCGCCGCCGCCTTCACTTCCTCATCGGTGGCATCGGGCCTGCCGAACCGGATGTTTTCAAGAATGGTGCCGGAAAAGATGAAGGTTTCCTGCAGGACGATGCCGATATTCCGCCGCAAACTTTTTAAGGCGATGTCCCGGATATCGTATCCGTCAATCCGGACGACGCCCCCCGTGGCATCGTAAAAGCGGCTGATCAAATTGGCGATCGTCGTTTTTCCCGAGCCGGTATGCCCGACGAGGGCGACGGTTTGCCCGGGCAAAATTTCCAGATTGATCCCGTTCAAGGCCGGCCGTTTCTGGTCGTAGGAAAATGTAACATTCTCGAAGCGGATATGGCCGTTCATCTTCTTCAGCTCGACGGAATCCTTTTTGTCCGAGACGATCGGTTTTTCATCCAAATATTCGAAAATCCTTTCCGAAGAAGCCATCCCGATGAGCAATTGGTTGTACACCTGGCCGAGCCGGGAGATCGGCTCCCAGAACATGCCCAAATAAAAGGCGAAGGAAACGAAAACCCCGATCGTCACTTCCCCCGTTTTTAACAGATGGGCGCCGTACCAAAGCAGCACGGCCGTTCCCAAGGCGTTCGTCATTTCCACAAGCGGGCGGAACATGGCGTTTTTCTTCGTCGCCTGCCGCCAGCTTTCAAAATTTTCCGTATTGATGCCGTCGAAGAAGGCGATGTTTTCCACTTCCTGGGTGAAAGCCTGGGTGATGCGGATCCCCTGCAGGCTTTCATTCAGATGGGAATTGAGCTTCGATTGCTTCAGCCGCACGATCTGCCAGGAACGGCGGATATTTCGCCGCAATTTCGTGGAAATGAAAAACATCAGCGGGACGACGATCATCACGGCAAGGGTAAGCTCAGGGCTTAAAGAGAACAGGATGGCGATGATGCCCAAGAGCATGAGAAAATCCATCAACGAATTGATGACCCCGTTCGTAAACAGTTCCTGCAAGGAGTTGGTGTCATTCATGATCCGGACCAGGATCGACCCGGCCGAACGGGAATCGAAAAACCGGTGGGACAGACTTTGGACGTGGGTGAACAGATGCGTCCGCAAATCGTAGATGATGTTTTGCCCGAGCCGGTTCATCCAGCGGATCCGGAACACGTTGGCCGCGTAAGAAAGCAAATACAGGACGAAGATCACGGCGACGAGAAGGATGAGCATTTCCCTGTTCTTTTCGACGATGGCCTTTTCGATGGTGTAAACGCCGATCAAGATCGGGATGACGAGGCGGACGGCCATCGTCAAAAATACCGCGGCGACGGCAAGGGGCAGCAAATTTTTGGCATAGGGCTTCATATATCCCAGGAGGCGGACCATCTGTTTCCAGTTGAACGGCTTTTCGATCACCTGGTCCTGGGAATAATGGAATCGGTGCAAGACGTTCGGATTGATTTTTCTCCGTTCGGCTTCCATTTTCGCATCACTCCGTTTGCGTTTGCAACACCGCGGCTTGATCGCGGTATTGGATATCGTAAATCCGCCGGTAAAGGCCCCCGTTTTGCAGCAAAAATTCGTGGGTGCCCCTTTCGACGATCCTCCCGTTTTCCAAGACGAGAATCTCATCGGCATGCTTCAGCGAGGAGATCCGGTGGGCGATGATGAAGGTCGTCCGGCCTTTCATCACTTCCCGCAGCGCCTTTTGGATGGCGAATTCCGTTTCCATGTCCACGGCGCTGGTCGCGTCATCCAAGATTAAAATGCTCGGATTCATGCAGATGGCCCGGGCGATGGCGATCCGCTGTTTCTGTCCCCCCGACAGGCCCAATCCCCGCTCGCCGAGAACCGTGTCATAACCGTCGGGCAATTCCATAATAAAGTCATGGGCCTGGGCCCGTTTCGCCGCTTCGATGATTTCTTCCATCGTCGCATCCGGCCTGCCGTAGGCGATGTTGGCCTTGATCGTGGAAGAAAAGAGGAAGGATTCCTGCGGCACATACCCGATTTGGGAGCGGAGAGTGTACAAGGAATAGTCCTTGATATTCCTCCCGTCGATGAGCACTTCCCCCTTCTGCGGTTCATAGAAGCGGGCGAGCAATTGGGTGATGGTCGTCTTTCCCGAACCGGTCGGGCCGATCAGCCCGATAATCTGGCCAGGGCGGACGTGGAAGGAGATGTCTTCGACAGCCTCCTGGTTGTCGCCGGTGTACTTCATCGTTACCCCGCGAAACTCCACTTCTCCCCGGAAACGGACGTTACGGACCGCATCCGGCTTTTCCCGGATATCCTCCGGTTCCTCAAGAATTTCCAAAAGCCGCTCGCCGGAAGCTTTTGCCTGGGAAAACATGTTGATGATGAATCCCAGGTTCATGATCGGGAAGATCAAAAATCCGACCAGGCTGTAAAAGGCGACGAGCTCCCCGGGCTGCAGCCGGCCGTTGATGACCATGAGGCCCCCGTAGGAAAGCAAAAGCACGACGGAAAGATTGCCGATAAATTCCATCAAGGGAAAATATTTTGCCCAAATATTGGCGTTAAAAATGTTTTTTTCCCGGAAATCCGTATTGAATTCATCGAATCTTTCAATTTCAAAATCTTCTTTGGAAAGGGCCTTCACCGTATGAATCCCGCTGATGTTTTCCTGGACCTTCGTATTCAGCCGGCCGAATGATTTCCGGACGGCCCGGAAAGCGGGATGGACCGCCCGATCGAATTTGCGGACGGCCACGAGCAAAAAGGGAAGGGACAGGACGGTGACGGCCGTCAACGGCACGGAATAATAAAGCATGATGGCGATGCTCGTTCCGACAAGCAAAAGAAACCGGATCAGTTCGGCGATCCCGTAGGACAGGAAAAAGCGGATCCCTTCCACATCGGCCGTCAGGCGGGACATCAGGTCGCCGGTTTTTGCGTTGTCGTAAAAACGGAAGGGCAAATATTGCAGTTTCTTATACAGGGCGTTTCTTAAACGATAAACGGCCGAGATGCCGAACAAGTCCCCGCAATATTGCTGAATGTAGGTCATGATTCCTTTGACCGCCATGATGAGGACGAAACCGATTGACAGGTAAGGAATATACTGATATTTCCCTTTCCGGACGACCTCATCGATCGTGATTTGCAAGATGACGGGGTAAATGAGCGTGATGGCGGTGACGAAAATCAAAAAGACCGTGGAAAGGTAAAAATATTTTTTGTAGGGCAAATAATAGCTTTTCAGCTTTCGAAAGGTGTCCATGCTGACCAACCCCCTCAAGAAAAACAAGACGTATACATAAATATAACGGGTTTCGAAATTTTTTTCCACTCTTTTTTATTATTTTTTTATTTCAACTTCTCCGCGCCGAGCGGCCCCAGGAAACGAAAAAAGACCGGTTTTCGCCGGTCTTGCGGAATTCATTCCCTTCCGATTTTTTCGATGAACGCGGTCATCGTCTTCACGGCCACCTCGATGCACGCTTCCTTCGGATCCAGACGGGAATGATGCAGCCCGAAGGCGGATTCGGCGCCGAGCCAAAACATGAAGCCCGGGATCTCCTTCAGCATGAATCCGAAATCCTCCCCGGTCATCGCCGCCCTGCACTCCTCCAAGCGGACGAAGGGGAGCTCTTGGACGACCCGGATAAACGCTTCCGTCCATCTTTCGTCATTGACCACTTGATAATAGGCCGCCCCGAAATCGATTTTCGCCTCGCAGCGGAAGGATTCGCCGATTCCCCGGACCAACTGCCGGATCCGGTCCTTCGTCCTTTCCATCGTTTCCGGGCTCAGCGTCCGGATCGTCCCTTCCAGTCTCGCCGATTCCGCGATAACGTTTTGGGCGGTGCCCGCCGTCAATTTCCCGATCGTGACGACGGCGCTTTCCAAAGGATCCGTATTCCGGGAAACGATCGTCTGGATCTGCCCGACGAGATGCGCCGCGGCGACGACCATGTCGTTGGCGAGATGGGGATAGGCGGCGTGCCCTCCCTTCCCGATGAGATCGATAAAAACTTCCGAGGTGTTGGCAAAAAGCAAGCCTTTTTTCACGGCGACCGTTCCAACCGGATATTCGGGGGCGATATGGAGGGCGAAGATACAATCCGGCCTCCATTTTCGAAAGGGCTCCGATTTCAGCATCGGTTCCGCGCCCCCCGGCCCCTCTTCCGCCGGCTGGAAGACGAAAAGGAGATGGTCGGGGATCGGGCTGCGGACGAAATGATCGATGAGCCCCAAGGCGACCGTCATGTGGATGTCGTGCCCGCAGGCATGCATCCTCCCTTCATGGACGGAGGCGAAGGGCAGCCCGGTTTCTTCCCGGATCGGAAGCCCGTCCATGTCCGCCCGGTAACCGATCGTCCTGTTCCCCGCCGTTCCGGGGATCCGGACGAGGATCCCCGTCCGCCATGTCTTCCACTCGATCCGGTCCTTCGGATAGCGGCTGAGGTGGCGGAGCAAATATTCCTGGGTTTTATATTCCTGGAAACCCAGTTCCGGGATCCGGTGCAGATTCCGGCGGATGGAAACAAGGTCAATCATCGGATCTACTTCCTTCCCGCGGCTGTATTCGGCAGCCGAAAAACCGCCCGGAAACCGGGGCGGCGAAAGCTGTCCCTTTGCCTCCGCCGTCCCGCCGGACTTTTCGCCTTTACAGCTGCCGGAGTTCCTGCTTGATCTCCGTCTTCGCCCTCGTTTTTTCGTCGATCGTCTTCAAGACCTTGGCCGGGACCCCGGCAACGACGGTATAAGGCGGGACATCGTCCGTGACGACGGCCCCCGCGGCGACGACGGCCCCTTTCCCGACGGTGACCCCTTCGAGGATCACGGCATTGGCCCCGATCAACACATCGTCTTCCACGATGACCGGTTTTGCGGAGGGGGGTTCAATGACGCCGGCCAAAACGGCTCCGGCACCGATATGGCAATTTTTGCCGACCGTCGCCCTCCCCCCGAGCACGGCATTCATATCGATCATCGTCCCTTCTCCGACCACGGCGCCGATATTGAGCACCGCCCCCATCATGATGACCGCGTTGTCGCCGATGGTGACGTGCTCGCGGATGATGGCCCCCGGCTCGATCCGGGCGTTGACCGATTTCAGGTCAAGCAGGGGGATGGCGGAATTGCGCCGGTCATTTTCGATCACGTAGTCCTCAATGAGGGAGGCGTTATCCTTCAGCAGCTGGTCCACTTCGCGCCATTCGCCGAACAGGACGCCGCTCCTTCCGGAAAGGAAGGTTTTCACCGAAGCGGGGAAATCGATTTTTTCCAGGTCCCCTTTTATGTACACCTTAACCGGCGTCGTTTTTTTGCTGTTTTGGATAAAGGAAATGATTTCGTTGGCATCTGCCATTTTCATCGTTTCTTCATTCCTTTCCCGTTTGTATCGATTCTTGGACGATTTTCACAAAGGCATCTACCTGTTTTAATTGGAAATAGTTGCTGTATCCGATCAGCCAAGTATCGCGGCCGAGCCGGGTGTTGTCCTCGTTGACGAGGGGGATCTTGTACAGTCGGTCGGATAGCCCGTCCAGGGTGATTTCCGGCAAAATGGCGTACCCGATCCCATTGACGACCATCTGTTTGCACGTTTCGATCTGGTCGACGATGATCGTGCTTTTCGGCGGCGTCTGGAACCGCCGGTGCCACCAGTCCTGGATTTCCTGAAAATAATTGGAATCGCTCTTGAATTGGACAAAGGGACGGTCCGTCACCAATACGTCTTCGATCCGCTTTATTTCGCAGTCGACGAGATAAAGATGGTCTTTAAACAGGTGCATCTTGACCCCTTTCCAGTCGGGGGTTCCGCGGATGATGCCGACATGCACCTGGTCCTCGTACATCGCCTTTAAAATCTCGCTGCTCCATCCGGTGATCAGGGAGATTTTGACATAGGGATACCTTTCGACGAATTTTTTTAACACCTTGGGCAGCCAATGCTGCCCGACGATGGAAGCGCAGGCGATTTTCAGCTTTCCGTAAACTTCCGATTCCATCGCCTGAATGTCTTCCTTGACCTTCTCCTCCAATTCCAAAACCTTCCGGGCGTATTCGACGACCAACTCCCCCGCAGGCGTCAAAGCAAGGCCCTTATGGGAACGCAAAAACAACGGCCTGCCCCATTCCTTTTCGATCGTCTGCAGCCTTTGCGACAGGGCGGGCTGGGACACAAACAGCCGTTCCGCGGCTTTCCGCATATTCCGTTCCTTGGCCAAGACGGTCAGCAGTTGGAAATCGGAAAAATTCATAGTTTCACCTTAATAAGTTTTTCTTATCATCAGTATACCAAGAAATGCTTTCCCGGCAAAGAAAAAATGGATAAAAACGACCTCCCCCGCCTGGGGGCGAAAGGCCGGGGACGGTTTACGGAAATCCCGTTTCTCATTCTTTTTGGTGATTCTCGTACAGGAAAGCGGTCCATTTTTTCAACAGGGCCCTCCTGGTCAATATCCCTTCAAAAAAGCGCCGGTCATCAACGACGCAGACAAAGGGGTGATTGATCAAAAGCTTCATCCCCTTGCTGACCGGGTCATCGGCCCTTAACGTGGGGATGTCCTTGTTCATGACGTCTTCCACCTTTTTTTCTTCCAACTTTTCAAATTCGATCCGTTCAAGCCCCATGATCGCTTCGAGGATCAGCGGCGTGCTGATCAGCCCGTGCAGCTTAAATTTTGTATCCAAGACGGGAATGGCCGTATAACCGCTTTTTGTCAACACCAATAAGGCATGTTCCAGATTGTTCCCCAGCTGGACATGGGCCACCCGTTCGGAAGGAATGATCAGGTTCCGGACTTCGCTTTCAAAAAAAAATTCCGTCTGCACATTGATCATTTCGATAACTCCCCGATTGATTTTTTCACCCCAATTTTATCATAGTTGAAAAATATTTACCTAAAGAATTCTATGACAGATTTTTTCCCCGTTCGACGGGAAAAACGAAGCAGGGGAAGCTTCCCGTCAGGAAGGCATGGGAATGACGGCGGAACAGCCGGTTTGCGGATGAAGGGGCGGCCTCCGCCGAAGCCCATGTCCGCGCCCTTCCGCGGCTTCCCCGCTCCTTTTTCAATAGGAGCCGAAACGGAACAGCAGGAAAAAGATGAGGAGAAGGGTGGCCGAGGCAAACAGCACATAGGAAAGGAAAACCGGGTTTTTCAAATAGGGGCGTTCCCGGACGATTTTCGGGATCTCGCTGTCCCTTTCATCCTTCGCCAAGGCCTGGGCCCTTGCCGCCCTTATGGTGTAGATCAGGGCGAAGAGGTTGAAAAGGAAGGCGAGGAAAACCATATAGGCATAATTTCCGTCCACCGTGACGTCCTCCTTCGCTGTAAGGTTTTGCGGCGAAATTCAGGGAGTCTTCATCCTTACGATGCCTAATTTCCTCCGCCGCTATACATGGATCCGCAAGGAGGACGCGAATAAGAATATGGCGGGGACAGGAGAAAACGGACGGGCCCGGGAAACCGCGGCAAATAAACGGACGCCCTTTGCGCGGCGTCCGCCGGAAATGGGCGTCCTTTCAAACGGTTCATTTTTGATTGGATAAAATCTCGTTCAATTTCGACAGGGCCCTGATGATCGTCTTTTTTTTGCAAGTCCCCTTGCAGGAAACGACGGTGTCGTCCAAGGATGCATAGACCTTTCCCATCCCTTTGGGCGGATAAAAACCGTAAATATAGACTTTGATCATTCCGTAATTGGAAGGGATCAACATCATTTCAAAACTGTTCATCGGCGATCTCCTTTGGCAAAACTTTTCTCCTTTCACCTTGGATATTAATTTTAATATATTTTTTCTTTGCGGTAAAATGATACGACCCGCGGACGGAACGGAGAAGAAATTTGCCCTGTTCCGGGAAACCCCGCCCGGCCCAGCCGCCGGAGAAGATGACGGCCATTTTTCCGGCGGAGGCCTTAACCGGGATGGCGGTTATTTTTCATGTCGCGTTGATGTCACGGAATGTTAAAATGATGGACCGGTCGCTGAAATTGCCGGACGTTCGATGCGGAGTCGGACGATTTTTATTTATCGGATCAAAGGTTCCGGACGGGATGCCGGTCCATCGAATTTGCGGAACCGAGGCGAAGGAAGAAGCGCTTTCCCGTTTCCGCCGGACGGGCGGCAAAGGGACGGCCTTTTCCTTGGACGTTTCGGCGAAAAGACGGAACCTTCTCCCGATGCGGAACGATCCGAAAACCCATGCCGGACATTCCGGCCGAGGGAAAGGGCATTTCCAAGAAGCCGCCCAAGCCGGGCAATGAAAGACGGACGGCAAAGGCCGGCCGGTCGGCCCAAAACCGCCCAGTCCGGCAACATGCGCCCCGGCCCCGCCTTGGCGCGAAACAGACTGGACGGACGGGGAAAGAGCGTAAATCGGCGGCGGCATTCATCCCTGGCCGGAGGCAATTCCGGCCCCAGCGTGGGAAAAACCCAAGGCGGCCGGCGGCCCTTCCCTATCCTGAAAATGCCTTTTCCGAGATTAGAAGGTTCCGGAACCGACGGCCGGGAAGCGGCCCCGTCGGCGGCGGGGGTCTTGCCCACGGCAGATTTTTCCTCGTAAAACCCGCGGAACACGCCCTTCCTTTCCCCAATTTCTTTTGCTAGGATAGAATTATCGATAAATTGTTGGAACGGGACAGAAAAATGCCAAAAAAAATGACGAGGAGAACCTTTTTGAAAACTTTGGGGAAAACCGGAGCTTTTACCCTGCTTGCGGGGTTGAGCGGATATTATTATTCGAAACATATTGAGCCCTATTGGACGGAAATCACCCGCTTCACCATCAGGCACAAACTCATCCCGGCCGATTTCTGGCGTTTTAAAATCGCCCTGTTCAGCGACACCCATCTCGGCTACCACTACCAGCTTTCCCACCTCCGGAAAGCCGTCTCCCTCATCATGGAAGAAAATCCGGATATGATCATTTTTTCCGGGGACTTGATGGACAATCCATCCGCCTATCATCAAATCCGGGAAACGGTGGAACTGCTCCGACTCCTGGACGCCCCCTTCGGCAAGTTCGCCGTTTTCGGAAACCATGACCACGGGGGATACGGTACGGAAAAATACCGGTACATCATGGAAGAAAGCCGCTTCAAAGTTTTGCAAAATACCGCCGTTCCCGTGGCAAAAGGCCGGTCTTTTATTTTTTTGGCGGGTGTCGACGACTGCATGCTGGGAAGGCCGGATCTGAAAGCGGCGCTGGCCCAGCAGCCGGGAGAAGTGTACACGATCCTGATTTCCCACGCCCCCGATTACGCGGATGTCGCCAAGGGCTATCCGGTCCATTTGCAGATCAGCGGCCACAGCCACGGAGGGCAAATCCAAATCCCCTTCGTCGGGCCCGTCATTACCCCCCGGTACGGAAGAAAATACGTGGAAGGCTTATATGCATTGGACGGGCTCACCTTGTACGTCAACCGGGGATTGGGCACGACGAGGCTCCCCTTCCGTTTCCTTTCCCGGCCGGAAATCACGTTTTTTACCTTGGAACCGGAATAAGGCGGCGGAAAATGCCGGACGAACTCGGAACACCTTCCCCGGGGCGATTAAAAATTCCAGGGAAGTGGCTGGCGCAAGCGGAGAGGGACGCTGAGCCGCCGCTCATCCTTTTCCCAAAAGGATAGGGGGTCCGATTTTTCGGAACCCCCTTTTCTTCATCTTTATCCCTGCTGTTTGATTTGCCCGACCAGTTTTTCCAAATCAAGCAGCAAAATGATCCCCTCATCCCGCTTCAGCGTGCCCGTTACCAAGCCTTCCAGGGAGGCCGTCAATTCATCCGTCCCCGCCGTTTCCTCCTCCGGGCAGGGGAGGATGGAGAGAACCCGGTCGACATGAAAAATGACCTTTTGTCCGAGGACGTTGGCGATCATAAAACGGTCCTCGCCGCCGGAACCGCTTCCTTCGCCGAACCCCAAGGCTTTGGCCGCGTCGATCACCGGCAAAACCTCTCCCCGGATTTCGGCCACCCCTTCCAAATACGGGTGGGATTTGGGGATCGGAACCACCTTCACCGGAAGGATGATCTCCTGAACATGCCAAATATCGGCGCCGAAGGTTTCCCCGCCGACTTCAAAGACGACGATGTTTTTTTCCATTTCTACCTTTCGTTCTTCCATCCTCATCGCAATTTCCTTTCATTTCGTTACTTTGCTCGCGCACCTACCTCTTATATCGGCCGAATTCCTTCCCTTTTCATCGTCTTGGGGTATTTTCCGCGCCCCAGGCCGTCTCCCCGCCGCGAAAAACGGTAAACTTGGATCAAGGATCGGAAGAGATCAGATGGCGATTTCCGCAGCAGCTTAAATCCCGGCCCTTTTAGCCCGAAAAGCCGATTCCGGTATTCAAAAAAGAAGGTTTTTTGGCTATGATGAAAGGGACAATATTTTATCGATAAGAGGCGATCGTATGGAACATTTGGTCAATCCGCAAGTAAAAAGCATAGCGATTTCCGGCATCCGCCGTTTTTTTCAGCTCGCCTCCCAAGTGGAGGACATCGTTTCTTTAACGATCGGCCAGCCGGATTTTCCGACCCCGGAGCATGTGAAGGAGGCGGCGAAAAGGGCCATCGACGACAACTTTACCGTCTATACGGCCAACGCGGGCATGCCGGAATTGAGAAAGGCGGCGGCGGACTTTGTAAAGGAAAAATACCATCTGTCCTACGACCCGGAAAAGGAAGTGATCGTCACCGTCGGCGCCACGGAGGCCATCGACATCGCCTTCCGCACCCTGCTCTCCCCCGGGGATGAAGTGCTCCTGTCCGCACCGGTTTATCCCGGCTACGAGCCGCTGATCCGGCTCTGCGGCGCCAGACCTGTCTTTATCGACACCCGTCCTTTCCGCTTCAAACTGACGGCGGAAGCATTGGAAAGGCATTTGACCGGCCGGACCAAATGCCTCGTCCTCTCCTATCCCGCCAATCCGACCGGAGTCAGTTACAGCCGGGAAGAATTGGCGGCGATCGCCCGGGTCATCCGCGGGAAAAACATGTTCATTTTGGCGGATGAAATTTACAGCGAAATCGTTTATGGCGGGCCGCATGTTTCCATCGGGGAAATCTTGCGGGAGCAGACGGTCGTCATCAACGGCTTGTCCAAATCCCATTCGATGACGGGGTTCCGCATCGGTTTTCTCTTTGCGCCGGAAGATTTGGCCAAGCAGATGTTAAAAGTGCACCAGTACAACGTCTCCTGCGCCAGCTCCGTCTCCCAGCGGGCGGCCGTCGAAGCCTTGACGAAGGGGAAGGATGACCCGGCCAGGATGCGGGAAGAATATAAAAAAAGAAGGGATTATGTCTACAAACGGCTCAAGGAAGCGGGCTTTGAAACGGTCCTTCCCGACGGCGCCTTCTATTTTTTCGTCAAGATACCGGGTAATGCCAATTCCTTCGATTTCTGTTTGAACCTGGTGCGGGAGCATAAAGTCGCCGTCGTCCCCGGGAGCGCCTTTTCCCCCTTCGGCGAAGGATATTTCCGCCTCTCCTACGCCAGTTCCATGGACGTGCTGAAAGAGGGGCTCGACCGCCTGGCCGGAGCAAGATAAACCATGGGAGAAAACTTGCATTTCTCCGGTCCGCATGACCTGTGCCGGGAGCGGGGAACCCAGCCTTCCGCTTTCGCCGCGGCAGGGAATCCACGCAAGACGGCTTCCCTTTCCGTCTTCTTCGTCCCGGCCCGAACGGGCGGCAAAAAGGGTCCGGAAGGCGGGCAGGAAAATCCTTCCCCGCGCCCGTTCCTTGAAACGTTCTTCTATTCTTCAGGCCGACGGCACGACAAGGGGATCGGCGAAAAATGGAAAAAGGAGGAAAACGAAAAGGGCAGACCCCCGGCCCGAAAGGGGCCTTTTTCCGCAAGGGACGGAAAAGTCGAATCCTCCATCCCGCCAAATATGGGGGATGCCCCGAAGCCGTCCCCCGCTTGCGGAGCCGCCCCGCCGCTCTTGTCCGGAAGGTTTTATTCTCTCCCGCTGCCGTCCCAATATTTGATCAAAGCCTGCGTGCCGCTGTTTTCTTCCCCCCGTTCGGCCAAAGCCTCGTACAATCTTTTGGCCAGGGCAAGCCCCGGCAAGGCAAGCCCCATTTTTTCCGCTTCTTCCAGTGCGATTTTCATATCTTTGATGAAATGTTTAATAAAAAATCCCGGGGAATAATCCCCCGCCAAGATCCGCGGGGCCAAATTCGCAAGGCTCCAGCTTCCGGCGGCACCGGCGGAAATCACGGAAAGGGCCTTTTCCATCGGCAGCCCCGCATGTTTGGCATAGACGAGGGTTTCGCAAAGGCCGACCATGTTCGAGGCGATGGCAATTTGGTTGGCCAGTTTGGCATGCTGCCCGGAACCCGCGCCGCCCATGTGTTCGATCCTTTTCCCCAGCGTCTCGAAAACCGGGAGCATCTCCCGGAACGCCTCCTCTTCACCCCCGACCATGATCGCCAGCGTTCCGTTCTTCGCCCCGATATCCCCGCCGGATACCGGCGCATCCAGAAGATGAATTCCCCTCTTTTTCCCTTCCGCAAACAGCCTTTGGGCCAACGCGGGGGATGAGGTGGTCATGTCGATGAAAAACTGTCCCGGTCTTCCGTTCGGGATCAGCCCCTCCCCGCCCAAATACACCGTTCGCACATCCTCCGGATAGCCGACCATGGTGATCACGATGTCCGCCGCTTCCGCCACTTCCTTCGGCGAGTCCTTCCAGACGGCCCCCTCCTGCAAAAGGTCGGAAGCCTTCTCTTTCGTCCGCGTGTACACGAACAACGGATATCCGGCCTTCAAAAGCCGGCGGGCCATGCTTTTTCCCATCACGCCCAATCCGATGAACCCGATGATTCGTTCCGGCATTCGCAACCCTCCTCTGATTCGTTCCGGAATCCCGGTCAGATCGACTTCACCGCTCCCCCGTCGACGAACAGGGTGGAGCCGGTCATGTAGGTGTTTTCGTCGGAGGCCAAAAAGGCCACCACTTTTGCGAACTCTTCCGGCGTTCCGTACCTTTTCAACGGAATGCCGCTTTCCTGCTGTTTCCTGACTTCATTCTCGGAAACGCCCGCCTTTTCCGCATGGATCCGGTCCAGCTGCCGGATCCGGTCCGTCAGGATCCTCCCGGGGCAGACCGTGTTGACCAAAATGCCGTAAGGCGCCATTTCGAAGGACAATGTTTTCGCAAGGCCGATAATCCCGGTCCGGAAGGTGTTGGACAAAATCAGTCCGGGAATCGGTTCCTTTACGGACGAGGAGGCGATGTTGATGATTTTGCCTCCCCTTTTTTTCAAGTAGGGCAAGGCTGCGCGGATCAGCCGGATGTAGGAAAGCAAATTTAATTCGAAGGCGTGCTGCCAATCTTCATCGCCGAATTCCTCAAAGGAACCGGCCTTCGGTCCCCCCGAATTGTTGACCAGGATGTCGACGGTGCCGTATTTTTCGACGGTCCGTTTCACCAGCCTTTCAATATCTTCCCCTTTCGTCAGATCGGCGGCGCAATAGGAAACGTCCCCCGGGGCGTCTTTTCCGATTTCCTCCTTCACCTTCCGCAGCTTTTCTTCATGTCTTCCGGAAATCATCACGTTGGCCCCCCCTTGGGCCAGCGCTTCGGCAATCGCTTTTCCCAAACCTTGGCTCGATGCGGCGACGATCGCGGTTTTTCCCGAAAAATCCATTTTCCCGATTCCTCCTTCCGCTTTTCTTCCATTATAAGGGAAAATATCACCGCAAGAAACGCCCGCAAATAAAAAAACCGACGGAAATGCTTCCATCGGTTTTAATTCAAAGATTCGCGAACGAGCTGCAGGACCTCATCCGTCGTAGCCGCATTCAAGGCCTTTTCCGCCAATTGTTCCATGTCCGCCTTGGAAAGCTTCTTGATTAACGCGCGGGCTTTCAAGATGGACGTAGCGCTCATGGAAAATTCGTCGAGGCCAAGGCCGACTAGCAGGGGAATCGCCTTTTCGTCCCCGGCCATTTCTCCGCACATGCCCGCCCATTTTCCTTCGTTGTGGGCCGCATCGATCACTCTTTTCACCAGGCGCAAGATGGACGGATGATAGGGCTGGTACAGGTAGGAAACCCGTTCGTTCATCCGGTCTGCGGCCATCGTGTATTGGATCAAATCGTTGGTGCCGATGCTGAAAAAGTCCACTTCCTTGGCGAACAGGTCGGCGAGAACGGCCGTCGACGGGATTTCCACCATGATGCCGAGTTGGATCGAGTCGGAAACGGGGACGCCTTCCGCCTGCAATTTTTCCTTTTCTTCCAAAAAGATGGCTTTCGCCTTCCGGAATTCATCCAAAGTGGCGACCATCGGGAACATGATCCGCAGCTTGCCGTATGTGCTCGCCCGGAGAAGGGCCCGCAATTGGGTGCGGAAAATGTCCGTCCGGTCGAGGCAAAGGCGGATGGCGCGGAATCCCAAAAAGGGATTCAGTTCCTTCGGCAAGGACAAATAGGGAAGCTCTTTGTCCCCGCCGATGTCCAGGGTGCGGATGATGACGGGCTTGTCCTTCATTCCTTCCAACACCGCTTTATAGGCTTCGAATTGTTCTTCTTCGGAAGGCAGTTCGGTTTTATCCATGTACAAGAATTCGGTCCGGAACAGGCCGACGCCCTCCGCCCCGTTTGCCAGCGCGGCTTTGACGTCTTTGGGCGAGCCGATGTTGGCCGCCAGCTCCACCCGGTGGCCGTCGCTGGAGACGGTCGGCTCGCCGACCAGCTTTCGCCATTCGGCCAACTGTTTTTCGTATTGCTTTTGTTTTTCTTTATAGGCCGCCAAAAGCTCTTCCGTCGGATTGACGTAAACTTCTCCCGAAAGCCCGTCCAAAATGAGCAGATCCCCGTCTTGAATCGTCTCGGTCGCCGTCTTCGTCCCGACAACCGCAGGGATTTCCAGCGAGCGGGCCATGATGGCGGAATGGGAAGTCCTGCCCCCGATATCCGTTGTGAATCCCTTAACAAATTTCCTGTCAAGCTGGGCCGTGTCGGAGGGAGTCAAGTCTTTGGCAACGATGATCACTTCCTCCGAGATCAGGCCCGGATTCGGGACGGACACATCCAGCAGATAGGCCATAAGCCTCTTCGTCACGTCACGGATATCGGCGGTCCTTTCCCGCATATATTCATTGTCCAATTTTTCTAAAATATGAATGAATCCTTTGGCGGTTTCGTCGAGAACCGCCTCGGCATTTTTTCTTTCGCTTTTGATTTTTTCTTCTACCGCACCTACGAATTCCGGATCCGACAGGACGAGCAAATGGGCTTCGAAAATGGCCCCCTGCTCTTTCCCGAGCCGTTTTTCCGTCTGGGATTTCAAGATATTCAGTTCATTCTTCGCCTTTTCAACGGCTTGCCGGAACCGTTCGATTTCCGCGTCCGGGTTTTCCACCGTCTTTTCTTCAAAAGAGAGCACCGGTTCTACGAGCCGGAATGCTTTCCCGATGGATATGCCGCTCGATGCTGCGATGCCTTTGATCAAAGTTGTCATTATTATACGATTCCCTCTTTTTTCATGGTTTCTTCGATCGTTTGCATGGCATTGACTTCGTCGCTGCCTTCGGCGGTGATTTTAATGTCCGCACCTTTGCCGATGCCGAGGGACATCACGCCCATGATCGATTTCAGATTCACCTTTTTCCCTTTGTATTCCAACGTGATTTCCGAATCAAATTTCCCTGCCGTCTGCACCAGGACCGTTGCAGGCCGTGCATGGATGCCCGTGTCAGCCACGACTTTATATTCTTTCTCGATCAAAAAAATCAACCCCTTTTACATGTTATTCTGTGTGCCGTCGTATCTTTTTATAAAACAAAGAGAAGCTAACATAAAGATAACATGAGTTTTCAAAACAGACAACGCCCATGTTCGGAATTTCTCTATTTTTTCATAAAAGGGCGAATGCCGCGGAAAAAAAAGGGCGGCGCCCTTTTCCGCGATCTTTCCTTCCGTTCCGGAATTTGGCAAAGAAAGAACCGGACAGATCCGGAGAAAACCTTTCCTCCTAACCTCCGGCACGGGGCCAGGGCTTTGCCGGTCAAGAAACAGTTTCCCCCCTTCCTCCGCTTTTATGACCATTTCCCGGCGGCGGAAGGGAAAAACCGGTTCGCCCTCCCAAAAAAGAAGAATGGAACATCCATTCTTCCATAGTTGGAGAATTTCATCAAGCGGGAAAGAACCCGGACGCTTTCCCTCCCCCCAGGAGGAAAGGGCGGCCGGGTCCTTTCCCGTCTGCATGCTGCCAATCTGTCATTTCGCGAAACGGTGATTGCCGATCGTAATCGTGGCCGTCCGCGAGAATATCCATTTGCTTGTGGACGTTTTCGGATTGTAAAAATACAAGGATCCTTGTCCCATCCCCCGGAAAGCGATGGCCTCTTTCACCGCCCGTTTGGACGATTCGTCGGCGGGCTCGTTGATCGTGCCGTTGGCCACCGGGGTGAAGGCGTAATGGCCGCCCGTTTTGGCGTAAATGATCCCTTTCACCGTCTTCGGAAAATCGGGATGGTCAAGGCGGTTTAAGACGACGGTCGCCACCGCGACTTTGCCGGCATAGGGTTCACCCTTCGCCTCCGCATGGACGAGCCTTGCCAGCAAATCCATTTCTTCGGCGGTCAAGGAAGGCGGAAGCACCAGCCTCTGCCCCGGATAAATGGTGTCCGACGGCATACGGTTAGCCTTTTTTATGCTGAGAACGGAAACCCCGTGCGCCTTTCCGATCGTATACAGGGTATCCCCCTTTTTCACCGTATAGATCGCTGCCGCATCGGCATTCCCGCCGGATCCCGCTGCCAGCGCGAAGGCGATGGCCAAGATCCATGCCAATCTCTTAAACACTTGCAACACCTCCCGTTTTCTTCCCCATCAGGCTAACAAGAAACCGGACGGGATTCACTAGTGGACTGCTGGCGAAATTGGCAGAATCCGTAAATCCAATTTCCGAAGCTGCAAAAATCGCAAAATTCCTTTAGAAAATTTCGCTTTTTCGCGAAAGAAATCGCAGGGAAAAGAACGGGACTTTGTTTTTTTGATCGAAATCAGATTTTACAAAATAGACAAAATTTTGTCCGGCCTGTACGTTGAAATTACCCGGGAATTTGCGGGAGGCGCGCCTTTCCAGGATCGGTGGGAAAATGGAGGATTTTGACCGTTTGGCCGAACAATACAGGCCGCTCATTCTTTCCGTTCTCCGGAATTTGAACATCTATCAGAACCGCGAAGATTTTTTTCAGATCGGCCTGATCCATCTTTGGCAGGCGTACTTGAACTACAAGCCGGAAAAGGGCAATTTTTCCGCCTACGCCTACATCACCGTGCGGCGGGGGATCGTCCGCGAGTTGAAAAAATGGAAGCGAAAGGAGGGCATCGAGCATGATGTGGACGAAAATTATTGGAACTCCGTCAAGGAAGAGCCGAAAGCCGCGGAAATGGCCTTCATCAAGGATGCGGTTTGCCGGCTGCCGGAATCCGAGCGGGAATTTGTGATCCGCCATTTCATCTGGGGATATTCATTGCGGGAGATCGCGGAAATGGAGAATTCCGCCTACGCCACCGTGAAGCTGAAAAAGAAGCGGGCCTTGGAAAAACTGCGGAAGGCCCTCACCGACAAATAACGAACAAGTCCGGGCGCCTCAGCCCGGACGCCTCCCGAACGATCCGCCGCCCGAAAACCCCGGCCGGCGCATCTGCTTTCCGGCACGCAAAAACAGGGCGGAAAACCTTTCGGCAGGGGATCCCTCCATCCGGAATCCCCTTCCTTACCATTCATGTCTTGGGCAAATAATGAAAAATGACGCCGCCCCCCTTTTGGGCGATGCCGCGGAAATTGCCGAAGTCCTCCCTTTGGACGAGGACTTGGCGGAAGACGGGAAAATCCTCCTTTTTTACGTAAATTTCGCGGATTTGTCCCCTTTTTAATTGTTCCAATAATTCCTTCGCCATTTCCTCCGTCATCACTTCCACCCTCTTTCCATTTTCGGAATCGCGAAAACGATAGGAAAAACCTGATCGTCCGGGCCGGACAAAGGAAGAAAAGTCCGGATCGAATATAAACAATTTACAAAAATCTTTACAATTTTTCCGGTTTCATGCAAACTATTGATAAAAGTGATCATTGATAAGGAGAGATCGCCGATGAAAAAAGCTTCCGTCGGGAATATCATCGAATTTAAGAACGGGTTGAGGGGCATCGTGGAGAAGGTCAATGAAAATTCGGTCATCGTCGACTTGACTTACATGGAAAATTACCGGGAACTGGATTTGGAAGAACGGACCGTCGTCAACCATAAACATTACAAAATCGTTGAAGAATAACGGACCGTCTGCAAACGTTGCCGTCCCCGTATAAACATTATAATAACGGCCGCCTGCCCGGCGCGAGGGCAAACAGGGATGAATTTTCATCCCTTTTCAAGTTTTTGGGATCCGAACCCCCGTTCCCCCATCCGGTTTCCTTCCCCTGTCTGCGAATCCCCTCTTGGCGGAAGCCCTCATTGTTCGGCGGGGAAAATCGGGAAACCCCCCTTCGGAATTTGTCAAGAAACGTTCGTAAGATCCTTTTCCATTTTAAAAAGAGGTATGGTACAATAATTTTGTTTTTTCGAAGGGAGTCGTTTCAAAAATGGAACAAGTCCTGAGAGACCGGAAATGGATGTTTGCCATCATCCTTTCCCATCTTTTGATCGGATTTACCTTCACCAGACCGGCGGTCTTTTGGTATTTGCTCACCGGCGCGATGCTATGCCTCATTTCCTACGCGATGATCATCGAAAAATTCGACGACCGGCTGCCTTTACATAAGTATTTCTATTACGGCCTCGCATCGGGCATATTCTTTTACGCCTTGGCCTTGCTCGCCTACGGGATCATCGATTGGCTGTCCCTGTCCTTCTTAAAAAATGAAATCATCGGCATTTACGACCGGTTTTCCCCCGATTCTTTCTGGCATTACATCGTGCTGGCTTTAATCATCGTTCCCGGGGAAGAAATATTTTTCAGGGGCTTCCTTTTCAAACGCCTGCTGAATTACCTGCCTTTTTGGCAGAGCGCCCTCCTTTCCGGCTTCCTCTACGCGATGACGTATATTTACTCCCAGTATATCATTTTAATCGCCGCGGCGTTTTTTTTCGGGATCCTGTGGTCGGCCCTTTACGCCTGGAAAAAAAGTCTGCCCCTTGTCATCCTGTCCCATCTGACCTTCGATCTCCTTCTTTTTTTGATCTTTCCTTTGCATTGAACAAGGTGCGGAAGGTTTCCGCATCTTTTTTATTCCCCCTGTCTTTTCCCCCGCAGCAGAAGGAAGAGAAAGTAGATCAGGCTCACATAGCCGAACAGCGGATACAAAAATCCGAGCAGCGTCCCGTAAGGGATGAGGCTGAGCAGCAAACAGGAGAAAAAAATAAAAAGGCCCAGCCGCCGTTTGCCCCCCGGGAAGTGGGTCTGCAAAAACCGCTCCAATCCGTAAACATTTCCGATAATCGTCGTAAATATCTCCCCGTAAATCACAAGAATATAAAGAAAATAGAAGGAGCCGGCCAAGCGCCCGATTACGGCCCCCATCGGGATCTGGAAGGAAGCGGGATCCGGGAGCTGGACGAGCACGAAATGGCTGGCCAGCATCACGGCGGTCAAGATCGCCCCGCCCAACAACCCGCCCAGTTTGACGGTGCGGACATCGCCGATTTCCGCGGCGGCGGGAACCAAAACCCCCTGTGCCAAAGCGATGTTGAAGGCCGCGTAGGCGACTGCGGAATTCAGGGCGGAAATACGGAAACCGTCGAAGGAAAAGACCTTGCCGGGGAAATCCCCGAACTCCGCGCTCTTCCATAACAAGGAGAAGGAAAAAAGGACGAGCAGCGGAACGACCATCCCGTTCACGAAGACCACCCCCCTTTTCCCCATCGTGATCACCGCCCCCGCCAACAGCACGGTCAGCAAAAGTCCGGCGGCCCCGGGTAGCCGGAGCTGCTCTTCGAAAACGGCGGCCGTTCCGGAAAGCATGACGGAAGTAACGCCGATGAGCATGAGGAATTGGATGAAGGTGACCAGGGGAGCCAATGCGGGTCCGAACAGAAATCGGTTGAACTCATCGAAATTTTTCGCGCGAATGCGGATGGAAAGGATCATGATCTTTCTCCCGAAATACATGAACAAACATCCGGAAAAGAAAATCCCGATCATTCCGCTGAATCCGTATTTGGAAAAAAACTCGACGATCTCCCTCCCGGAGGCAAATCCCGCACCCACAACCGTTCCGACGTAAACCAAGGCAATGGACAGCGAACGTCTCCAATCCATGTTTCTCCTCCCTTACCATACCATATGCGCCTTCGGACAAGGGAAGAACAGGACCGGCGGGCTGGCGGCCCGAACCGGTGCGGGGATCTTCATTCAGGGGAAAGAAAAATTTTTTTAAAAAAATTGATCAAAAACACTTGAAAGTCAAAAAAGGTCAAAGTATAATAAAGGTGAAAGTCAAAGATAGTCAAAGTCAATAAACCTGGCGCTTCATTTCCTTCGGGGGAGGTTGAATGCGATGCAATGCCAAATTTGCCATAAACGTCCGGCCAACGTCCAGTTCCACCTCATGATCAACGGCCATCATAAACATCTGCAGTTATGTTCCGAATGCTACCAAAGGGAAAAAGATAAAGTCGCTTCCAATTTCGGGGGGATGTCGATGAATTTCAATCCGTTCCAAGGATTTTCCTTTGACGAATTCTTCAACGGCTTCGGCAGCGCATCCGGCCCCTTCTCCTTCATGAGCGCCGACGGAGTCGCCACCGAACAAAGGAATACGGACCGGGGCGGCGGCTTTTTGGACAAATTCGGCCGCAACTTGACGAACATGGCCCGAACCGGCTTGATCGATCCGGTTATCGGACGGGATAAGGAGATCCGGAAAGTCATTGAAATTTTAAACCGCCGGAACAAAAACAACCCGGTGTTGATCGGGGAGCCCGGCGTCGGCAAAACGGCCATCGTCGAAGGATTGGCCTTAAAAATCGCGGAAGGCGACGTTCCGGAGAAATTGAAAAACAAGGAAGTCTATTTGCTGGATGTCGCTTCCCTTGTCGCCAACACCGGCATCCGCGGCCAATTTGAAGACCGGATGAAAAGGATTATTGCCGAATTGCAAAAACGGAAAAACATCATCCTTTTCATCGATGAAATCCATCTGCTCGTCGGGGCGGGTTCGGCGGAAGGCTCGCAAATGGACGCGGGCAATATCCTGAAACCGGCCTTGGCCCGCGGGGAATTGCAGCTGGTCGGCGCCACCACGTTAAAAGAATACCGGAAAATCGAAAAGGACGGCGCCCTGGAACGCCGTTTCCAACCGGTCATCGTCCATGAACCGACCGTCGACGAAGCGATCCAAATCTTGAAAGGCCTGAAGGAAAACTATGAAAAATTCCATCATGTCCGCTACACCGACAAAGCGATCGAAGCCTGCGTCAAACTGAGCCACCGGTACATCCAGGACCGCTTCCTTCCCGACAAGGCGATCGATTTGATGGATGAAGCCGGTTCAAAGGCGAACTTGACCATCAATTATGCCGACGAACAAACGCTCCAAGAACGGCTGGCGAAGATCTCGAAGGAAAAGGAAAAGGCCGCTGAAGAAGAAAATTACGAATTGGCGGCAAAACTCCGTTATGAAGAAATTCAGCTGGAAAAACAGCTGAAGAATGCGGCCAGCCAAGAAAAACCCGTCATCGATGAAGCCGACATCCAACAAATCATCGCAGAAAAGACGGGAATCCCTGTCGGCAAATTGCAAAGCGATGAAAAAATAATGATCAAACATCTGGAAGAAGAACTGGCGGCCAAGGTCATCGGCCAGGAGGAAGCCGTCAAAAAAGTGGCCAAGGCCATTCGCCGCAGCCGCGCCGGATTGAAGGCCAAACACCGCCCGATCGGTTCCTTCCTGTTCGTCGGACCTACGGGCGTGGGTAAAACCGAATTGGCCAAGCGGCTGGCGGAAAGCCTGTTCGGCTCCAAAGACGCGATGATCCGCCTCGACATGAGCGAATATATGGAAAAACACAGCGTCTCCAAATTGATCGGCTCGCCTCCGGGTTATGTCGGTTTCGAAGAAGCGGGGCAATTGACGGAAAAGGTGCGCAGGAATCCCTATTGCATCATTCTGCTTGACGAGATCGAAAAGGCCCACCCGGATGTGCAGCACATCTTCCTGCAAATCCTGGAAGACGGGCGTCTCACCGACAGCCAAGGCCGCACCGTCAGCTTCAAAGACACGGTCATCATCGCCACGAGCAACGCCGGATCCTTGGAAAAGAAAATTGCAGTCGGGTTCGGCAATACCGCCCAGCGTTTAAGCGCCCTTGAAATATTGAACAACTACTTTAAACCCGAATTCTTGAACCGCTGGGACGCGATCATCGAGTTCAAACCGCTGGAAAAAGAACATCTGTTGACAATCGTGGACATCATGCTGCAGGAAGTGAAGAACAATCTCCTCGAACAGGATATTCAACTGGAGGTCACGCCCAGAGCCAAAGAACGACTGGCGGAAATCGGCTACCACCCCGATTTCGGTGCGCGCCCGCTCCGCCGTGCCATCCAGGAACATGTGGAAGACCCGATTGCCGACAGGCTGCTCGACGAAAAAGGCCCCGTCGGCTCGATCACGATCGATGTCGACGGGAACAACAACATTACCGTTGCCGCAAATGCAAAAACCGCTTAAACGGCCGAAGCCGTTTAAGCGGTTTTTTCTTTTTTTCTTTCCTATTGGTTTTTCTTTCCGCCATCCCCGGGCGAAAAATTTCCCCCTTATCTAATCCAAACGACCTGCGGAACCGGGAATCCCTTTCCCTGCCGATCCGGTCTGCTCTCTATAGAATGGTCTGGTTCCGTTCATGCCGGGAGCGCGAAAACTTTTGGTTATTCCTGTTCAGCCTGCCAGGGACTGAGCCGAACGTTCAAATAGTATAGGCCATTTTTTCCTCCCTCTCTCGTTCGTACCAGGGGAAAACATCATCGTTCACTTTTTGTTCATGAAAAAGCCGTTGATATACCAGCATGAGCCGATCCAATTCCTGGCTGCAACGGATCGTTTTCTCATCGGTCAAGCCGTAATGTTTCGCGCAATCGATCATCCGCTCCCGCATCAATTTAATTTCCGTTTCCAATTCTGACTTGTTCTTCGAGTACGGCTCCACGATCAAAATCCTCCCATTGGTACGTTTCTGGAAAAATCTTTAACAGTGCCCATTATGGCAAAGATCCCTTTTAAAGTAAATAGGTTCGCAATAAAAGACAAAAGATGTTTTCTTTTCCGGAAATTCTCCAAAAATCGCCCCGATTTTACATGATTTCCGCCCGGGGCGGCTGATCTTCCGCCTTTTGCGGAGAAAATCCTTCCAACTTTAATAAGTAAGCTTTCCAATCGGTTTTGGAGCCGAAATATCCCTTTAAACTTCCGTCCTTGCCGATGACCCGGTGACAGGGGACGATGATGGGGAGGGGATTGTTTCGGTTGGCTTGCCCGACCGCGCGAACGGCCTTTCGGTTTCCGATCCGTTCCGCCACATCCTGATAGGATCTCGTCTCGCCGTAAGGAATTTCCAGCAGGCATCGCCAAACTTTCCGCTGGAAGACGGAACCTTCCATTTGCAACGGCAGGCGGAAAACCTTCCGCTTCCCTGAAAAATACTCCTTCAGCTGCCTTTCCGCCTCCTTGAGCAGCGGATTTTCCGGGTTGAAAACCAGCTCCCGGGAATTCGGCGGCTGAAACCCGTCCCCGTCAATCGACAGGCGGATCAAGTTCCCGTTTTTCGCAAAAACCGTCAAGGATCCGACCGGCGAAGGGATGCGCACGTATTCGATCATTCTTCCAGCTCCTCTTTCTGTAAAATCGGCAAATAAATAAAGAAAGTCGTCCCTTTTCCGAGATCGCTTTCCACCATGATCTTTCCCTTATGTTCGCTGATGATGTTATAACTGACCATGAGTCCAAGTCCCGTTCCCCGTTCTTTCGTGGTGTAAAAAGGTTCGCCCAATCTTTTCAAATCTTCCTTCCCGATTCCTCCGCCTTCGTCGCTGATGGCCACCACCAGGGTGTTCCTTTTCTCTTTTTTTATTTCAATCGTCACAAACCCGCCTTCTTTCATGACTTCGATGGCATTTTTGATAATATTGATGAATACCTGTTTAATCCGGTTCGGATCGCAATAGATTTTCGGGATATTTTTGGCAAAATGGGTGCGGAATTGAACGTTGTTGAGCACCGCCTGCCCGTACAAGAGGTCGATCGTTTCCCGCATGATCCGGGTGATGTCGCACTTGTAAAACTGCAAAACCTGCGGCCTGCCCAAGACCAAAAATTCGTTCACGATCGATTCGATCCGGTTCAATTCCGCCGTGATGATGTCGAAGTACATCGCATAACCGGAAATGCTGTTTTGCAGCAGCTGGATAAACCCTTTCAGCGAGGTCATCGGATTGCGGATCTCATGGGCGATCCCTGCGGCCAATTCGCCGATCACATTCAACGTTTCCGTTTTCCGCAATTGTTCCTCCATCTTCATCCTCTCCGTAATATCGCGGAAGACGGTCAAATGGATACCGTCGACGATGTCCCGCTTCGAGGTCATCTCGAGGGTGCGGACCTTGCCGTCTGCGGTTTCGATATCCATCGTAAACCGTTTTTCCCCTTTTTGATGCAATTCCAAAAAAACATTGCGGAAGAAATCCTTTTTGTTTCCTTTCCTGCAAAACAGCCAGTCCAACTGTTTGTGAATATCGTCCTGATCCGTCAAACCCAATATTTTTTTCCCGGCCGAATTCATGTCGTAAATCTTTAAACCGTTCTTCCACAAGATCATCCCGTCCAGGGCGCCGTGGAAGACGTTCCGGAATTTTAAAGCGATGTTGTACAATTCGTTTTCCATCTCGTATTTTTCCGTTTTGTCCCGCAAAATCGACATATACAACCCGTTATAAACATTCGGGCTGGTGGAAATTTCAAAAACCTTCCTTTCCTCGCCGCTTTTCAGCTGGATCTCGCCGATGAAGGGCGCTTTCGACAATATCCTGCCGATTTCCTCCCGCCGGGAGGAATCGTCCCCGGCCAGAACGGCTTGAATGGGGAAGCCGATCAATTCGTTCTTGTCTTTTTTCAAATATTGGCAGAAGGCGGGATTGGCGTTGACGATGATCCCTTTCTCATCAAACATGACGATCCCGTCGATGACCTGATTGAAAATATTATTAAAAAGCTGGAGATGGAAAAACCGTTCGAATTCCAGCCGTTTTCGCGCGGTCACGTCCTTTAGAATGTACAAGTCGATGTTCGGCAAAATATTGCCCAAAGAAAAAAATTCGATATGTTTCACCAACCCGTTTTTTGAACGGATCAACCATTCGTCTTCCAACATCCCGTTTTCACGGATGAGCATTCTCTGATCCTCGAAGACTTCCGGCGGGGTTAGTGAAAGAAATTCGGTGATCGAGCTGTTCATCAACGTCTCGAAATTCGTTTCAAACAAGGTGCAAGCCGCAGGATTGGCGTCGACAATTTTTTTGTTTTCATCCAATAAAATGTACGGTTCGGGCAAATTGTCGTATATTTTCTTGTATATGTTCAATTGTTCTCTCAGCCTTTGATTATCTTCCTCCAGCAGCCGCATCCGTTTCTGCAGCTCGTCCGTAAACGGCAAATTTTCCATTTTCCACCCTCCTTTTTCCCATCGGCCGCCCGCTTGTTTTTCATTTATTCGACATGGAAAAATTAATTCCTTCAAGGATGGAAAATATTGCAAAAGTCGCGGGTCCCTCCCTGCAAACGGAGGGCGTGATCTCCGCCCCCGGACCGACGTCCCTTTTTTCCGGCGGATGGCCGCAGCCGGTTCCGGATGAATGCTGTTGGCTGCAATATGGCAAGAAGATCCGGACGGCCGCAGCTTGAGATCAAGGTCAACCCTTCTCCGTTCCGCCAGCCGCTCCGGAAAACCGGGGAAGCGCAAGCCGGAAACGGCTGAGCCGCCGGCAGCGGTTCGCCGGCCGGGAAGCGGGAAGCCTCGGAACGGATCTTGGCGAGACGGCTTTTTATATCTCCATTATAGAACGAATGTTCGTTTTATTTCTATCCTTTTTTGCCCGAAAAATAAGGACGGCTTGGCCGGTCTTTGCCGCCAGTCAAGCCGTCCGCTTTATTTCGTCATAATTCGGTATCGGCCGTCCTTGCCTTTCGTTTGGAAAACAGGTATCCACCCAAGGCGATGGCGATCAAAACGGTCCAGAAGATCGACTTCCATGCGAAGGATTCCGGGAAGTGCCTGTCAAGCAAGGCGAGGTTCGGATGGGAAAGGGTGTAGACGGCGAGTTTGACACCCACCCATCCGACGATGATGAAGGCCGCCGCTTCCAAATCCGGATATTTCTTTAAAATTTTTGCGAAGGCGGATGCGGCAAACCGCATGATGACGATTCCGATGATTCCTCCGAGCAGCATGACGGAAAAGGGGCCGATATCGATTTCCCCGACTTTGAACCATCCGGTCTCCGGCAAGGTTACGGCGATGGCCACCGCCGCCAAAATCGAATCGATGGCAAAGGCCAGATCGGAAAGTTCAATCTTTAATACCGTGCGCCACAGGGAGTCGCCCTTGTGCCCTTCCCCGCTTTTCTTTTTCCTTTTTTTCTTTTTAAGGAAATGGCTGACGGAGATATACAGCAAATATAAGGCGCCTGCCGCTTGCACTTGCCAAACGTCTACCAGGATGGAAATGACGAATAAGGAAAGAAAGCGGAAAGTGAACGCCCCCAAGAGCCCGTAAAACAGAGCCTTCTTTTGCTCCCGCTCGGGCAAATGCTTGACCAGCACCGCCATGACAACGGCATTATCGGCGGCAAGCAATCCTTCCAGCGCGACCAATACGATTAATACCCAACCGTATTCAAGCAGGATGGAAAAATCCATACCAAATCCCCCTCTGGCAGATTTTCGAAATTCGTCGTTTTTGCTTCTTGAATGGGACGGTCCGAACCGCCCTCCCCGGCCCCTCCCCTTACCGGATGGGGCCGGCATCAGATAAAGGATTTCCGCTTGACCCTGATTTTATGATTGCACGAAAATCCCATGGCCGTGGGATCGGGTCGGGCCGAGTCCCTTTCCCGCTTAAAAAGGGCCATGACCAATGAAATCGCGTCCGAATGATCGGGACCTTTCCCTCGGCTCCCGCATGGGACGGATGGCTTCGCTTCGCAATCTTGACGGATTTTCCAGCTTCTCCATCAAGTCATCCGGATATCTCCCCTCCCGCAGCATTCGTTCCGGTTTTCCGAATAAAGCCCGTTGACCTTTGCGGCTGAACCATCCGGCCGCCGCAAAACCCACCCTCCGCCGGCCAATGCCCAGCACCCCCGGCCTCTTCCGGTCTTTCCCCGCACAAGGGCGGGAAAATATCCCTTTTCCCATTCCCGGAACGGGGAAGGCGGCCGAAAGCAGGCCGGAACTTTTGCCGATCCTTTCCGTCCGGACAAAAAAAACAGACCTTTACCCTTTGGGTAAAGGTCTTGCTGGGCACCGCCATGCCAACAAAGCCGATGGATGTTTCACACATCCATGAATTGACGACTTTGTTTCAGGGAATTCTCCCTGACGCTACTCCCCTTTACAAGCAGGTTGATTCCATATTTCATTTTAATTTTTATTATAAAAGGGACAATGCACGGTGACAATAGTTTTTTCGAAGTTTTTGCCGGACACCGGAAAAATCCGAAAATTTTTCCGATTCCTCCCTTGTTTTCCATCGCCTCCTTCTTTTATTCTGATAGTAGATGCTGCACCGCCCATCATAATTGAAAGGAGAGGAAAATTTGTGAAACTTGAAGGGAAGGTCGCCATCGTAACCGGAGCGGCATCCGGCATGGGGAAGGAAATCGCCAAATTATTCGCCAAAGAAGGGGCAAAGGTGGTCGTCTCCGACGTCCAGGAGGCGGGACAAAATGCCGTCGTTAAGGAAATCACCGAAAACGGCGGAACAGCCATCGGCGTCAAAGCCAACGTGGCCGTGGAGGCGGATGTCCAAAACCTGGTCGATCAAACCGTCAAGGCCTTCGGGACATTGGATATTTTGGTCAACAACGCCGGAATTATGGACAACTTCATGCCCGCGGCGGAAGTGACGGATGAACTGTGGGACCGGGTCTTTTCCGTCAACACGACGGGCGTCATGCGCGCCACCCGAAAAGCGCTGCCGATCTTTTTGGAGAAAAAGCGCGGGGTCATCATCAATATCGCGTCGATCGGCGGCCTGTTCGGTTCCCGGGCAGGGGCCGCATATACCGCATCCAAACATGCGGTCATCGGTTTTACGAAAAACGTCGCTTTCCAATATGCGAAGGAAGGCATCCGCTGCAACGCCATCGCCCCCGGTGCGGTGGAAACGAACATCGGAACGACGATCAACGCTCCGAGCAAGTTCGGAATGAATCGGGCGATGTCCGGAGCGAATATTAATCCCCGCCAGGGAAAACCGGAGGAAATCGCCGCGGTCGCCCTGTTCCTGGCCTCCGACGATTCGAGCTTCGTAAACGGCGCCGTCATCACCGCCGACGCCGGCTGGACGGCCTACTGAACCGGCCCGGCCAAACAGGGAAAGGCCCTTTCCGTCCCTTTTTCCGGAAAGCTATCGCCGGCCGAACCGAATGTCTTTTTCATAAATAATGATGGCACTCCAAGGATGGAAATGTCTGCGAAAAGGGAAAATATCCGAAGAGAAAAATGGCAGATCCTTTCGGAAAGGAAATACGCTCAGCCGGAGGTTGTCTCCGAACGGCCGTTTACCCGGCCTATCGGGGCAGCCTCTTTTTTGTCAACGGAAATTCCTTCGTACCGAAATCTTTCCCACGAGACGAACGGCTGCCCCGGGACGGATCCTCCGCTTTCTTGCGGATTGTCTCCCGTTTCTCCTGAAACCGCAGGATGACCCTCCCCGGTTCCGATCCGTTTCCCATAGGCCATTTCCCGCCCGTTTCGCCCCCTTTCAACAAGCTTAAATTTTTCCCCTGAAAAAATAAGAATTTCCATTATAATAGAAAGGGAATTTTATTCAGGATTATTCTTTTTTCACCGACTCACTTCCAAGGGGGCTTGTCGATGAATATCCGGAAGGTTCGCGTTTTTTACCGGTTTCGGAAAATCCTTCCGCTTTTGTTTCTTCTCCTTTACTTAACCGGATGCGGCAATCCGGCCGCAAAGCTTGAAAGTTCCGGAAACATCCCGGCGCAGACGGAAGGCGCCGCGGACGGGGAGCAAGTAAATCAGGCGGCGGAAAAGCTGAACCGGGAAGTTCCCGCTGACACCGCCGGCGATTCCGGACGGATCGCGGCAACCGTCATCAAGGTCGTCGACGGGGATACCTTCGATGCCCGGTTTGCCGACGGCTCCGTGGAAAGGGTCCGCCTCATCTTAATCGACACCCCGGAGACCAAGCATCCGAGGATCGGTGAGCAGCCTTTCGGAAAGGAAGCGTCCGAATTTACCGCCAAGCTGCTGACAGGAAAAAAGGTGGAGCTGGAGCTGGATGTCCAGGAACGGGATCAATACGGCAGGATATTAGCCTACGCCTATGTGGGCGGAAAAATGGTCAATAAACTGCTTTTGGAAAAAGGACTCGCCCGGGTGGCCGTCTTTCCTCCGAATACGAAATATGTGGATGAGTTCCGGGAAATCCAGGATGAGGCCAGGAAAAAGGGAATCGGCATCTGGTCCATCGAAAACTACGTCAAGGAAGACGGATTCCAAAGCGGAGGGGACAAAGGGCAAACCGGGGAAGACGGAAGGAGACCTTCCGCGGAGAAAAGCTGCCAAAATCCAACCATTAAGGGAAATATCAATTCCCGCGGGGAAAAAATCTATCATCTTCCCGGCGGAAGGTATTACGATGTGACAAAGGCGGAAGAATGGTTTTGCACGGAAGAGGAAGCGATGAAGGCAGGATACCGGAAATCCAAGCAGTAACGGGAATAAGTAATGAAAGCCGTGGAAAAGTAAGCGGCATGGTTTTCATGGGCGAAACCCGCTTCCTCCATCGGGGAACACTGCAAATGCCAACATTCCGACTTGACCGCGATCGGGAGAAAGGGCCGTAGCCGGCCTCCTTTCTCCTTTTTTAAGCCGCCAAGCGTCGTTTTCCCCATCCGCCGGAAAATAACTTTTCCCGGGATGGGCGGTGAAAATGGACAACGATCATTTCCTCCGTCAAATCCCGCCAACGCGCGGATCCCCCAGCCGCGCATAGAGCCCCGCCCGCCGGTTGAGGTTCCACCCGTTTCGTCCCTCCATTGGCAAATACCGCAAAAGTTCGTCCGGGCGTTCTCCGGCGATTTTTCCCTCTCCTGATTTTTGAAAAGGGACCCCGCGTATCTGACAAATCCCCCGTTTTCCCCGCCGCCGGCCCGTTTCCCCGGAATTTATGAATTCCCGTCCGTTCCCTTTTTAGCCGCTCTTCCCCCTTGCCGCCCATTTTTTTTCTTTGCCCAAACCGAAGCGATTTGACCGCCGAGCAAAACGGCAAGGAACAGGGTTAACACACAATATTCCGCAGCGCTCATCACCTGGAAGGGGCTCCGCAGATTGGAAAGGGCCGTTTCAAAACCGGTGCCCATCGCCAAATCGACGGCAAAGGACAGCGCGACGAGGGAGACAAACAGAAGAACGGTTATGCCGAGAATTTTGAACATGGTCATCACCTTTTCCCCATCCATATTCTTTCCTCTCTTTCCAATCTTTATGTATAACGGCTTCCCCTTTAACAAATAATGAAAAAAAATCCACGGGAACTTCATTCCGGCCGGGAGCACCCGTTTCCGTCAATCCGGAAATCAAATGATTTAGGGGGAAGCAAATTGGCTTTGTGGTCAGCCTTCTTTAACAAGCTCATCAAAGACAAACAGCGGAAGCCGAACGGAATGAAAAACGGGCCGGCCAGGAGCGGCCGGGCGGACGGCCTGGAAAAAAAGTACTTGGACAAACGTTTGGAAGCGAATATACAAATGATCAAAGAAACGACCGGCAATAGCAGCGACATTATCATCCGCGTCCTGGAAGCCGGAAAGGGTTCCCATTTTCCCTTCCAAGCGGCGGTCGTTATGGCCGACGGATTGTCCGATAACGCGACGGTCAGCGAATTTATCATTGAATCGCTATTGAACGAGCAGCATTTCGAAGACATCCCGAAAGAGGAAGTTTTGACCGTCCTCGAAAAAAAGATTTTATCCGTAACCAATGTCAAAGTGATCAAAGAATGGAACGAATTATTTAACTCCGTCCTGTCGGGGGAGACGGTCGTCCTGGTCGACGGAACGGATCAGGCGCTTGGGGCGGGCACCAGAGGGGGCAAGACGAGGAATGTGACCGACCCGAACACGGAAGTTTCCATCCGCGGACCGAAGGAATCATTCACCGAGTCCATCCGCGACAATACCGCCCTTATCCGCAGGCGGATTTGCAACCCGAACCTGTGGCTCGAATCGATGAAGATCGGGAAAGAGACAAAAACCAATGTCGGAATCATGTATATAAAGGGAATCGCGAACGATGAAATCGTCGAAGAAGTAAAAACCCGGCTCCGCCGCATCGATACGGACAGCATCCTGGATTCCGGAATCATCGAACAATTTATCGAAGATGAGACCTTTTCCGTTTTTCCGACCATTTTTTACTCGGAACGGCCCGATACCATCGCCTCCAATTTGCTGGAAGGAAGGATCGCCATCATCATCGACGGTTCCCCCTTCGTCCTGACGGTTCCGGCGTTGTTCATCGAATTTTTCCAGACTGCCGACGATTATTACACGAGGGTGGATATCAGCAACGCGATCCGGCTGTTGAGAATCTTGGTCTTCTTCGTTTCCATGATCGCCCCGGCCACCTATGTCGCCTTGACCAATTTCCATCAGGAGATGGTCCCGACCCAATTAATTATTACGATCGCCGCCCAGCGGGAAGCCATTCCCTTCCCGGCGATCGTGGAAGTCGTCCTTATGGAGCTGACCTTTGAAATTTTGCGGGAAGCGGGTCTTCGGCTGCCGAAAACGATCGGTCAGGCGGTATCCATCGTCGGGGCCCTCGTCATCGGCCAGGCGGCCGTCCAGGCGGGTCTCGTTTCCCCGATGATGGTGATCGTCGTCGCCGTTACCGGGATCGCCAGCTTTGCCACCCCGTCCTACAGCATCGCCATTTCCGCCCGGCTGATCCGCTTCGCCTTGATGATCATTTCGTCCATTATCGGGATTTACGGCATTATTATCGGCGTGATGTTCATCACCATCCATTTATGCAGTTTGCGTTCCTTCGGCGTTCCTTATATGGCTCCCTTCGCTCCGCTGATCGTGAAAAACCTGGGGGACACCGTCATTCGCATGCCGGCGTGGAAAAAGGACATCCGGCCGAAGCTGATCAGCCAGAACAATATCGAGCGTACCGGGCAAGATCAAGGACCGAAGCCTCCTGACAAAAAAGATGAACAACCAAGGTGAGCGTCATGAGAAAACAAATCCTGCTATGGTTATGCCTGATGTTGACCGTTCCTTCCCTCGCCGGCTGCTGGAGTTCAAGGGAATTGACCAATATCGCCTTTGTGATCGCCATCGGCATCGACAAGTCGGAAGATAACCGTTACCTATTGACGATGCAGATCATGAACCCCAGGAACTCGGCGAGCATGCAGCAAGTCTCCTCCTCCAAAGGTTCCCCGGTAAATGTCTACACCGGAAACGGCAACACCATCGTGGAAGCCGCCCGGGAGGCCATGGGGCATATTTCCCGGGAATTATATTTTTCCCACGCCAATCTGGTCGTCATCGGCGAGGACCTGGCCAGGGAAGGGGTATTGGAAATCTTCGACAGGCTGGAAAGGAGCCCGCAGTTCCGTACGACATCCTTTGTGGTCATCGCCAAAGATATGCGGGCGACCGATCTGTTGAAAATTTTAACGCCCATCGACCAGATCCCGGCAAACAAAATCATCAAAACCATCAAGTTCTCGGAGTCCTTATGGGGGGAATCCATCAAAAAAGACGTCAAGGAAGCCATCGATGATCTTTCTTCTTCCGGAAAACAGCTCACCTTGACCGGATTTTCCATCGAAGGAAACAAACGAAACGGGAGAAACGCAACGGACATGGAAGAAACATTCGTCCCTTCCCGCATCATTTCCGACAAAATCGGGGTTTTTAATAACGATCGGCTGATCGAATGGATCGGCGAGGAAACGGCAAGGGGTTTCCTATGGACGCAAAACCGGATCAAAAGCACCATCATCAATTTCGATTGGGCGAATCAC
This sequence comes from Caldibacillus debilis DSM 16016, assembly GCF_000383875.1. Taxonomy (NCBI): domain Bacteria; kingdom Bacillati; phylum Bacillota; class Bacilli; order Caryophanales; family Bacillaceae; genus Caldibacillus; species Caldibacillus debilis. The sequence continues at coordinate 133,281 of NZ_KB912902.1, forward strand.
AAAGAGGCCGTATCTTACCGGGTTGTCCGTTCCAAAACGGGGACGAAAGCCGAGCTCTCAAACGGGAGGCCGTCCGTAACCGTATCCGTCAAAGTGGAGGGGAACATCGGGGAAACCCACGTGCCGCTGGATTTATGGGATCCGGCGGAATTGGTCAAACTGCAAGAAGCGATTCGAAAGGAGATTCGCAAGGAAATCTTGAAAAGCGTCGAATTTGCGAAAGAAAAAAAGGTGGACATTTTCGGATTCGGAGAGTACTTTTATTCCGACCATCCGAAATACTGGAAAAAGGTGAAAAAAGAATGGAATCAAAAGATTTTTCCGGAACTGGAAGTGAATGTCCGCGTTGACGCCTACATCCGCAGATCCGACTTGCGGACCAAACCTTATTTTTACCGAATGAAGGGCGGTGAATGACCGTGGAAGAGGCGAAAATCGATCGTCTGCAGCTTTTTCTTCTCATCCTGTTGTTCGAACTCGGCACCGCCATCGTCATCCCCCTCGGTACCGATGCGGGGAGGGACGCCTGGCTGGCCGTTTTGCTGGGGACATTGGGCGGCGCCGTCCTCTTTTTCGTTTACTATCAATTATTTCTCTTTTATCCGGACCAGGTATTTTCATCCTATGTTCAAAGTATCGCCGGAAAACTGGCCGGAGGGATCATCGCCTACGTTTACATTCTCTATTTTTTGTACACCGCCGCAAGGGACTTGCGGGTTTTCGGCGAATTTCTGCTTTCCTCCTTTTATCCGGAAACCCCGCTGTTCATCATCAACGCCTTGATGATCGTCGTCATCATGTATGCGGCAAAAAACGGCATCGAGGTCATCGCAAGAACGGGGGAGCTCAATGTTTTTCTTTTATACTTGATCGCCATTTTCGGGATCGTCCTTCTGTTTTTTTCCAATGCCATCGACTTTCATCGGTTGAAACCCTTTTTGGAGAACGGATTCTTTCCCGTCTTGAAATCCGCCTTCACGGAAATCCTCTACATGCCTTTCGGGGAGGCGGTCGTCTTCGCCTTTATCTTCCCTTATTTGAACCGCAGGAAAGGGGGAAGGATGATCGGGATATGCGCCCTTTTATTCAGCGGCCTGAGCATTGCCCTCACCAAGGCCGTCAACCTGTGCACCTTGGGGATGACGGCCATGAAGAACACGCCCTTCCCGCTTTTGGCCGCCATCAAGGAAATTGACGTGATGGAATTTTTGCAGCGGCTGGATGTCATTTTTCTGATCTCCTTGTTCATCGGCGCTTTTTTCAAAATTGCCATCTATTTTTATGCCTCCGTCATTGCCATCGCCGATTTTTTCCGTCTGGATTCCCACAGGCGGGCGGTTTATCCAATCGGGGTAGTCACTTTAATCGTTTCTATGATGATTGCCAGCAACTACCCCGAACATATCAGGCAAGGATTAAAATGGGAGACCCTTTATCTGCATCTCCCTTTGCAGGTCGTCGTTCCGGTTCTGCTCTTGCTTTTTGCCTTTTGGAAAAACCGGAACAACAAAAAAACCCGGAAAACGCCTTCCGGATGAAGAATCCCGCCCTTTTTTGAAGAAATCGGCACGAGGAGACGGGCGGAATGGCGGCCATCTTTTTTCGGCCCTTTGCAAAAACGCCGGCATTGCTTCGCATTTACCCAAAGGGTTTTATCGCCGGCATGTTCACGGCGATTCAGACCTGCTCCCCCAATGGTTTTGAGCCTGTTTTTCGTGTTTTGCCGCCGGCATGTTCACGTCATTTCCCGAAAAGCGATCCGCCTCGGTTTACATTGTCCGGGAGGATCGGCTGCACTTCATCGTTCGTACGCAGGAAAATTCCCATACGCCTTTTGGAACGGATCCAAGGATCGGCTGCGCTTCATCGTTCGCACGCTCCTGCTCGGAGCGCCGCGGTGGACAACGTCCGGGGGGCTCCCTTTTTCCGCTTTGGGGCATCCTTCATTTTGTGCCCGGCCCCCGGATGGACGTCAGGCTTTCCGGATTCTGCAGGGTGGAAACATCGCCCGGTTCCTGGCCCAAATAGGCGGCGCGGACCAGGCGGCGGGCAATTTTCCCGCTCTGGGTTCTGGGGAGCTGGGGGACGAAACGGACCTCTTTCGGCAGGAACGCCTTTCCCAGCTTTTCCGCGATCAATGTCCGGATTTCTTCTTTGACCGCAGCCGGATCCGGGAGCGTCCCGCCGGGGACGGCAAACAAGACCGGCGCTTCCCCCTTCACTTCATCCGGCACGCCGACGCAGGCCGATTCTTTAATGAGCGGATGCATGACGGCCACCGATTCGAGGTCGGCCGGCCCCAATCTTTTCCCCGCCACATTCATCGTGTCATCCGACCTGCCCAAGATATACCAAAAGCCGTCCCGGTCGATCTTGGCGAAATCGCCGTGATGCCACAATCCCGTCCATCGGCTCCAATAGGCCTCCAAATAGCGCTGATGGTCCTTCCAAAAGGAGTAGGTCATGCCCAAAAAAGGTTTGGTGACCACCAAATCCCCGATGCTGTCCCATACGGGATTCCCCTGTTGATCGACGACGGCGGCGGCCATGCCCGGAACGGGTCCGTGGAAGGAACAGGGCTTTTGCGAAAGGATCGGAACGCATCCCAGGATCCCGCCGGATATTTCCGTTCCCCCGGAATAATTAATGACCGGGCAGCGTTTTCCCCCCACTTTTTCAAAATACCAGAACCAGGGCTTCGGGTTCCAGGGTTCCCCGGTGGAACCTAAAATCCTTAAGCTCGACAGGTCATAGGCGTCCGCGGGGGCGGCCTCCTGCCTCATCAGCGAACGGATCACCGTCGGGGCGACGCCGAAGATGGTAATCCGGTGTTTTTCCACAAGCTCCCACAGCCGGTTTTCATCCGGATAGTCCGGGCTTCCTTCATAGATCACCATGGCCGCCCCGTTGACCGCCGTCCCGAAAACGAGCCACGGCCCCATCATCCAACCCAAATCCGTCAGCCAGAACATGCGGTCGTCCTTTTTCAAATCGAAACAAAAATACATGTCGATGGCGTTTTTCAAGGGGAAGCTGAAATGGGTGTGCAACGTCCCCTTCGGTTTGCCGGTGGTGCCCGACGTATAGAGGATCATATAGGGCTCCGTCGCATCCATCGGCTCGATGGGAACGTCTTCCTGGGAGAGGCTCAATACCGCTTCATAATCCAGCCAATTCCCCTCCCCCTTTGTTCCCGCCCCCCCTTCTTGCCGCCGGAGATTGGCGATGACGACGATGTTTTCCAAGGAATGGACCAGCCGCGCGACCTCGGCGGATTTTTGCGCCAGCGGGATGACCTTTCCCCGCCTGCGGAATCCGTCGACGGTGAACAGACATTTTGCCTCCGCATCCGTGAGGCGCGCCGCCACCGCATCGGTTCCGAACCCGGAAAAACAGGGGACGGCGATCGCGCCGATTTTCGCGCAGGCAAAAAGGATCGCCGGAATTTCCGGGATTTGCGGAACGAAGATTCCGACGGCATCCCCCTTCCGGATTCCCAAGGCTTTCAATCCCGCCGCCAACTGGTCCGTTTCCCGCTTGATCTCGCGGAAAGTTTTCCGGATGATCGCTCCGTCTTCCCCTTCCCAGATGAGGGCCGTCCGTCCGCCGTTCCCCTGATCGATATGCTTCTGCAGGCCGTAAAGATAGAGGTTCGTCAAGCCCCCTTTGAACCACAGCGGCAATTCGGGGCCGCCGGATACGTCCAGCACCCGCTCGTACCCTTTCATCCACGGGATGGACAATTCCTCGAAAACGGCCGGATAAAACCAATCCGGGTCGTTGGCCGCTTTTTCCAGCAAGCTTTCGTACGTTCCGATCCCGTGTTTTTTCATAAATCCGGTCACGTTCGCCCCGTTGACCATCGCTTCGGAAGGATGAAAGCAGATTCCCGATCCGCCCGCATAATCGAAAGCGTTTTCAGTTTGGCCCGTCATAAGATCCCGCCCCCTAAAATTTTTCTATCTATAATTCTTCCATGAACCCCCGATAAAAATCAACCGCAGATGGCAGAATATTTGTGATTTTATTGCAATATCGACTTCAGCCCGCGGTGAAGAACGCCCGCCAAGGGCCGGCCGCGGCGCCCGGCCGTCCACGGATCTTGCGGAACGGACGGGAAACGGGCCGCAAAAAGCGGCGGCGCAAGGCGCACCGTTCCGGAAAAAGCGGCGGTTCCCCGGCGCCATCCAATTCCGGTTCAGGGGCTTGAGGCGCATCCGCATCGAGGTAAAAAACTCCTTGCTCCGCCGGCCGGAAAACCTCCCGTTTGCCGACGCGAAAAAAGAAAGCCTTTTCCTTCCGGCGGAAAAAGAAGGATCCGGTTTTGCCGGCGGCGCCAAAACCTTTTCCTGTCCTGGCGGCCAATTATTTGCGGCTCGGCGAGAAGGTTTTTTTCACCTGCAGGACGATCGGTTCGTCCTTTTCGCCGGCGGTGCCGAGCTTGCCGCGGAAGGCCCGGTCAAGGATCGACCGTTCCAACAGGCCCAATGCTTCTTCCGCTTCCAACAGCCGCCGCCTTTCCGCTTCCAATTTCTTTACCAGGCCGTCCAGCGTCCGGACGATCCGTTTCTGTTCTTCCAGCGGAGGAAGGGGAAAAGGGATGGCGGTCAGCGTGCTTTTCCGGATCGAGGGCACCGAAGTGGCCCGGGTATACCGGAAAAAATCTTCCTTTAAAGACCAATAGAATAAAAATTTATCATCCACGTACCGTTCGTCGGCCTTCATTCCCATGAGATTGCTGTCGATTAAGGCCGGACGCGGCACGATCGCCCGCCGGTTCAGCCGGATCGCCTCGCCGATTTTGGCGAAGATCACCGTTCCCTCGGGGACGGGGTTCGCCTTCATCCGCTTTCTCGTCTTTTCGTCCACCGTAATTTCCGCTTCGGAAAGATAACCGTTTTCATCCGCATATTTCAAATCCCCGACTTTGTAAAAGGGATAGCCCTTTCCCTTTCCTTTTTCCAGTCCGCCGGGAAAGGGACTCCCCGTGTAAAAATGCACCACCGATCCTAAAGGAACCCACTTCCAATTTTCGGGGAGCGGGCGTCCATTTTGTCTTGCGCCGTCGGACGGCGTCTCTTCCCGGCCCCCGTCCTCCGGCCCGTTCGGCCCGAAATAGCCGATGAAGGCCTTTTGCAGCAATCCCGCCTTCCGCAAGGACAAAGATTCTTTTACCTCCTCGATCAGCATTTTCGCCCGCTCAATCTTCCACATGAAGAGATCGATTTTTTCCACGATCCGCTTCTGTTCGGGCATTGGGGCGACGGCCAGGGGCATTTTTTTCAAATACTTGAAATGCCGGCTGTATCCCCTGTCCGGGAGGGGAATGTTTTTCAATAAATAATAAAAATATTTCGGGTCGATGAAAGAAACGGGCCGGAGGATTTTCGTCCCCTCCGCGCCGGCGACAAAATCGAAATCCACCCATTTGATGCATCGCGTATGGTCGCCGAAGATGACGACGGGCAAATCCCCGGAAAAACGGAATTCCTCCTGATCGGTGTAACCGGCGATGAACGGCTGGCCCTGATCGACGACGGGCAGCCTGCCCTCCTTCCGGTATTTTTTCTTCGGCAGCTGTTTTTTCCGCTCAAAATAATGGATGACCACTTTATCAAAAAAAACCCATGCCCAGCCTTCCGGCAGCGGATACGGTTCCATTTCCTTCGGGACGAAAAATCCGTCCGGAAATTTTTCCCGGGATTTTTCCTTTGCCAATTTCAAGCACCTCTTATTTTCGTTCACAAAACGTCCTTTTCCTTTCGCGGAATCGGCCGCCGTCCGGTTGGAGACGGCGGAGATTTTGATGCCTTCTCCCGTTTGGAATCATCCGACGACAATCTCATCCGGGTACGAAGATGGCCGGTTTCCGGAATTTTGCGGGCACTTCCCGCGGTTTCACCGGGAAAGCGGCGAAAAACGCCGTCCGCCAACGGGAGTCCTGTATGTTTTTTTCGGGACACATCGTCCCTCAACGGGAATCCCGTTCTTGTTTTTTCGGAAAACATTGTCCGCCAGCGGAATTTCCCGTCTTATTTTTTTACGGAAGAAACCGCAGTCCAAAAGGGACTCGGAAACGGGATCCCCCAGCCTTTTTCCCGGATCCGTCCGTTCTGAACGGAAAGACGTCTACCCCCGTCTTGTGTCCGGGGGAACTTTTTCCCGGAACCGTCCATCCTGAACCCGGTCGCCTTTTGCCGATTCCGCATTTAACATTTCGCGGAAAAAGGCGGGATCACAGGATATATTTGCCGATCAGCCGGTCCAGCTTTCGGATATCCACTTTTTTGTTTATGTTCAGCTTGAACGTCCCCGCTTTTGTCCACAGCTCCAATTCCGCGTTGACATCAAGCAGCCCCGCATTTTCCGAGGAATACATGATGATCGATTTGAAAGGGATGGTATAGATTTCCACCTTTTTCCCGGTGAGGCCCTGCCGGTCGGCGATAATGAGCCTTTTATTGGTAATGACGGCCACGTCCCGGACCGTCTTGTAGGCCGCTTCCGCATATTCCCCTTCCACCAAGATTTCATTGACCTCTTTCGGAACCGGCACTTCTTCAAAAAACGTCCATTCCATGATCGCGTTCAGTCCTGCCATTTTCATCCCTTCTCCATCATGGTTTTTCATAATAAATGTATCATCCCGGCTTGAAAAAATCTATGCGGTCCCCGTTTCCCTATTGCTTTTTTCCCCTTTTCAAAGAAAATGGAATTGAGGAGGAGATGCAGCATGATCAAGGTGTTATTCGTTTGTATGGGAAACATTTGCCGTTCGCCGATGGCGGAGGCGGTTTTCAAGCATTTGCTGGAAAAAGAGGGACTCGCCGGGCATTTTACCGTCGATTCCGCCGGGATCGGCGGGTGGCATACGGGCGAAAAACCCCACCGGGGGACAAGAAAGATCTTGGATGAGAACGGGATTTCCTATGAAGGAATCTACGCGAGGCAAATCCGCAGGGACGATTTGCGGGAATTCGATTACATCCTCGTTATGGATGAAGAGAATTACGAAGACGTCCTCCGCCTCGATCCCGGGGCGAAAGGGAAAGTCTTCCGTCTGCTCGACTTCGTTCCCGGCAAAAAGGGAATGGACGTCCCGGATCCCTATTATACGGGAAGATTCCGAGAAGTTTACGAATTGGTTCAAGAAGGCTGCCGAAAATTTTTGGAACACTTAAAACGGGAGCATCCGCTCCTGACAAAGGCAGGCCATTGATCCGCTTTTCCCGCGCCTTTGGCTTTTTCGCCGCGTGCGCGGATCGTTAAACCGGAAAAGGCCGCCAATCGGCCGCCCAACTTGGGGTTCATCCTGCGGGGGGCAAGGGAGAGAAAAGCCGGAACCGAGAATCATATTCCGGATTCGTGCCGGCTCACGCCCTTTCGGTGACGAACGTCTAAAACAAGGGAAACTGGTTTCGCATCCGGCACCGGCAGTAGAAGGGTTTGAAAATCCCTTCCGGATTTGAACGCCGAAACATGCGGAATCGGCTTGTCGTCCGTATCTGCATCCGACGTCGGCTGCGGAAGGGTTCCTGTACAGTATATCGGCCAGCCTTTTTCACGTGATGCTGGCAAGCGGACCGGGCGTCCGATAAAAAATGGGCGGGATTTTGCAAAAAGCCGCGCCCGGAACAAGGCCGGGCCGCCGGGAAGGCCAAAAGAAGGCCGTGAAATCATGGAATCTTGGGATCCGACAAAAGAAAGGGGCGTCCGCCGTCCCATGCCGGGGTGTGCGGAAGTCCCTTTTTTCCGTCCGACTGCCGGATCCCGTTCATGCCTGTTCCTTCGATCCTTCTTCCAATAGCTTATGCAACGCCCTTTCATAAATTTGGTAATCTTCCTTGCTGAAGAGGGTCATGACCACCTTTTCCAGCGGATCCGTCCTTAAAAATCCGACGATCGCCTTCAGGGCGACTTCCGCCGCCAAATCCACGGGAAAGCGGTAAGCCCCGGTGGAAATGGAAGGGAAGGAAATGCTCTTTATCCCTTTTTCCTTTGCCAATTTCAGCGAATTACGGTAACAATCGGCCAGCTGTTCCATTTTCCATTCCCGATCCTTCCCGTCCCAGATCGGGCCGACGGTGTGGATGACGTATTTCGCCTTCAGCCGGTAGCCCTTCGTGATCACCGCCTCGCCGGTGGGCAAAAACTCCCCTTTCAGCTGCTCCCGACGGATCTTTTTGCATTCTTCCAGGAGTTCCGGCCCGGCCGCCCGGTGGATGGCTCCGTCCACCCCGCCCCCGCCCATCAGGGAACCGTTGGCGGCGTTGACGATCGCCTCCGTTTCCTGGCGGGTGATATCTCCGGTCACGAGTTCCAGCACGCATCCGTTCACGTTTGCGATCATCCGGTTTTCCTCCCTTTTCATCAAGGTTGATAATTTTCGATTTCACTCCGGGCGATTGCACCGTCATGTATTTCATGCTCTTTTGTGAACTGTTCCAAATAAGAATCAAGAATTTTATGCATATTTCTTCTCCCCCTTTTTCTTCCTACATTCATTAACTTGCGCTTCTGCGGAATCTTTCCCAAAGATACAAAATCCCTTTGTATATTCTTCAAGAACCGTTTTTTCTGAATGATAGGAAAAAAATTAAACAGTCATTATTTGGAACTCTCTAAATTTCTACATTATACGGAAGAAATGTCATCTACCGATGTAATCAACCGAAACAAAATAATGATGTGGAGTAGAATGAAATTATTATGCATGAACCAATTTTTGTCAAAAATATAGTGTTCAAAATCCACAGGATTTATTTTCATTCTTCCTACATCTCGTTGGTCACATACTCAAAATTCACACTATTTATATTAGACTCTTTTGAACCTCTCTTCTTTTATTTTATAACAATATCAAGGGTTAGCTGATAATGTACAACTTAACCATTTAGTTCTTTGAAGTATGACAGTTTTCCTTCGATATATCCCTCTCATCTGCCTGATTCTATTTTCCTAATTGACCTATACCATCCTTTCTCCACATGGTTCTTGTGCTTGTAAAGGATGATTGTCTTTCTTAGTTCGGGTACTGTTTATAACTTAATTATTCTTGATGGAATATGATTCCAACAATAAAAAGTTAATCTTCTTCTCTTTCAGATCATTCAATGTGTCTATTTTCTACAGATAATAATCGGAAAAACTTTGTTCCAGGAATACCATGTTGAGGCTTTTTGATTACGGAATAATAAGATGTGTGTATTGCTAAAGAATCTATGTTCAGTTTTATTCGTAGATTTTTTGCCAGCACATCAACATATCGCGCATTTTCTTCCTGTACGATTCGGGTTCCAAAATCTCCGCTTCCGGTCCGTATTGACAGATCCAGTTAAGAAACTCCCGGTCATGGTTGAGGGTCACTTCGAAGAGGAGGCTGCCGTCTTCCAGGTCGGTCATCCTCGGTTTTACAAACAGTTCTTCCTCCTTGATGTACCTCGCCACTTTCGGCGAAAAGCGGACCTTGAAGCGGATCAGCCGGTCTCCCCTTTCGATGGACCAGGAATGTTGCAGATAGGCGCGGATATTGAAATAATCCTTGTCAAAAGTTTGTTCCAAAATGTTGACCGCTTTAAAGCGGCTGATGCGGAACGTCCTCACTTCCTTCGCCAAATGGCAATACCCGATCAGGTAAAACCGGTTTTCCCGCGGAACGAGATAATAGGGGTCGATTTTTCTCCGCGTCTCGATATTCCTGCTCTGGGTATGATAGACGGTATCGATCGTATGTTGGGAAAGAATCGCCTGGATGATGGCAGATAAAAAATGGGTGGATTCCTCCCGATAGGCCGGCGTTCCCATCTGGATCACCCGGGCGACGCGATCCAGGATCTCGTCGTTTTCCATCTTTTCTTTCCGGTAAGCGGCCATCACCTTTTCATAGGCCGTCTCAAAACCGGGAGACAACATTCCCTTGACCGGATCGATCACCGAAGGCAACATGGAGAAGGCCAACGCCTCCTGCTCGGTCCAGTTTAACGGATATAAAGAAAAATTCCCGATAAAGCGATACCCTTTCCCGTGCCCGAGATGGGTGATGGGAGCGATCAGGCTCAACAGTTCAAGATCCCTGTAGATGGTCCGTTCCGTCGTTTCGCATCGCTCGGCCAGTTCCCGCGCCAGGATGCCCGGTTTCGATTGGATGAGGATCAGAATGCGAAGCAATCGTATCAACCGTTCCGTCATTTTCTGGCACCCCTGTTTCATAGAATTCCCGCTGTTTATCGTTATTCGAGAACGAGATTTGATTTCCTTTCACCATTGAAACGGATGCTTCGCAAAAAACGAACCGGTTACCCGAATATTTTGCTCTCTTCCCATCCCATGAAAAAATGAATCCCCTTCACCTCGGGCAAAAGCTCGAGAATCACCGTATCGTTCAGGATAAACCTTACAGCGCCAACAATGCTTTGTTCAAAAGTGTCATAGATTCTCCCCGCGCTATGGCAACCCCGGGGGACGGTATGCGTGCTGTTGGCCACATAACCCACCTTGCCGATGGATGGGATTTCCGCCCGGATCGCTTCGGCATCATAGGGATTGTCCGGTTCTTTGGTCAATACGATGACTTGGTTTAGTTGAAAAATCTTCGTTCCGAAATAATGGTGAACGCCCGTTATGGCAACGTACACCCATTTTTCCATCCCGATCCCCTCCGGTGGAAATTCGTATCCGCTTTTACGAATTTTTGCATCGCATCAGCAGGCTGCCGTCTCCGCAATCCTTACACGATTTTTCTATGTTTTGTCTCATGAATAAATATATCTCCCTTCTGCGACAACTCCTTGTCAGGGAACCTATGTTCGGTTTTAAAGTTTGTCATCCACAACATTTCAAACATCACGTTTTTCCGCATGCCGCCGTTTCGAGGAAAGTGAAATTGGATGAGATCAGCTGCTTTGGTCTTTTGATTCAAGGTTAAAGCTCAAGGATGTCCGAAGGTTGAAATAATCCTTATTTACCTTACTATTGCCGGTTCTAATTCAAAACGCAGAACAATTTCTATTGCATTTTATACTGTTAAAGCCGATGATAAAATCCCCAATATAGCCGGAATAAAATTCCCCACTTACATTAGAACCATAGTGTCGATGAGAGGAGCTAGGTTTTTGATTACGAGAGGGGAATTTTTCATGATCAAAGAGATGTATGAAAGGGGAAAGTATTTCCGATATCGCAAGGGAAGGGATCGATCGGAAAACCGGCCGAAAATATATTCACTCTCCCAATCCCCCTTCCAAATCCAAGCGAAAACCAACAAGAAAAACAGAAGGATCCAAGAGGTCCTTCCGGGGAATTTTAAACCGGCGATTTTGGCGAAAAAATAATCGGCCTTGACAAAATGAGAAATCAACATAGTATTTTTTGTTTTTAGTTTCATTTCTTTAGGGTTATTTTGGAATGTGGGTCATTATGTAGATGAATACAACTGATCTCCTGACCTTGTAACAGGTGGAAAATTTTGTCTTTTTTTGAATTGGATTGGATTAGGTTTACTTCTTATTCTCTCCGTAATTTCAGGATTAGGGCTTTTTAAGCGTTCCGAATAACGTACAGTTCCCTCAACACTCATACCAACGTTATTATCCCAATCCATAACGAAACAGGCGGAGAATTTCTGATCAAGGAACCACAGCCCTCCCTCCGCCTTTCTGTCAATTAAAATGGATTGTATGATTCTCGAAAACCTTCATACATACTCTTCTTGCTTGGATTTTCTTTTTTCTACATTTTCCACATGTGATTTGGCAATTCGCCGCTTTTCTTCCCGGTCGCGGAATTATTTCATGATCCTCGCAATGGTCGTAATTCTAGAACCAGGAAAAATCTCCCCAATTAAAGACCCACCATTCACCCTGACTTGTTACATTGTTGATAAGAGCCATTGGAGGGAAAATGGGTTGTAAAAAATGGGCATCATCTTCTGGCCGGCGTTATTAGCGTCGCGTGTGGAGCATCATGAAATTTTTGCAATACGTTTTCCACAGACGGTAAAAATCGGTGTCCATTCGCTGACGCGTGACTGCGGCTTTTCCACTGACGTTTGACACCATTTCACGTAACCCCCGCCCTGAGCATTCGGACAACCTGCTCGACCGTTACTTCAATCTGTTTGGCGGCAATATTCGGTTGAAGGGCTTCCGCTAACGGACGGCATTCCGTTTGGATGGAGAAGACCGCATGGAGAAACCGATTGATTTCTTGCAGTTCCGTGTCAATCCGGCCGGCGATGCCGACGGCAATTTTCCCGTGCTTCCTTGCCAGTTTTCCCACGCCGATCGGCACTTTGCCCATCATGGACTGGTTGTCCAAGCTTCCTTCCCCGGTGATGACCACATCGGCCCGCCTTATTTTTTCTTCCAATCTTGTCAGCTTTATCATCGTTTCCACCCCGGAAGAAATGCGGCCGTTCAAACAGGCGGTGATGGCGCCGCCGAGCCCTCCGGCCGCCCCTGCGCCTTGAATTTCTTGCACATTGACACCGTAATGGTTTTCAAACAGTTTGGCCAGCTTCCGTAACGCTTCGTCCAGCACGGCAATTTCAGATTCATTTGCTCCTTTTTGCCGGGCAAAAACGTAAGCCGCTCCCTTCTCCCCATAAAAGGGATTCATGACATCACTGGCGGCAATAAATCGGCATTCCTTCAGCTCAGGGATGGCGTCATCATCCGAAAAACTCGCAACTTTCAACAAAGGATTTCCTTCTTTTCCGATTTCCTGCCCCGTTTCGTCATAAAATTTCCATCCGAGGGCCTGCAGCATGCCGACGCCGCCGTCGTTCGTCGCACTTCCGCCAAGGGAGATGACAATGCGGCGATATCCCCGTTTGACCGCATCGCGGATCTGTTCTCCAAGGCCGTAAGTCGTTGTATACATCGGATTTCGTTCCGCCGGGGCAAGGAGCATGAGTCCGCTGCTTTGGGCCGATTCAATAAATGCCGTTTCCTCCCCATCCTGCCCGATCACGGCATAGGTTGCCTTTACCCGTTCCATCCGCGGACCGTGTACGAACACTTCGATTCCCTTTGCCGAATCGGGATTTCCGGATAAAAGAACGTCGACGCTTCCCTCTCCGCCGTCAGCCATCGGAGCGATCTCCACTTCCGCTTCAGGAAACGCCCGCAAAATTCCGCTTTTTGCGGCTTTCCCCGCCTCATATGCGGAAAGGGAATCTTTAAAAGAATCCGTTGCGATTAAAAATCTCATGAAAATCCAGCTCCTGTTCCTTCCTTCACATCCGATTTTAGAAAAGAAAGGGCGAGGTATGCGCCCTTTTTTCATCGATCAATAATTTCAGGGGGTCGAATCCTAAAGAACATCCCCCGGCTGCCGAAAAACATCCGTCCCGCCCGGTTACTTGATCCACACAAACTGATACGGGGACAATGAGAAGGATCCATTCACTTTTTCACCCGTAAACAAATCCTCTCCGCTTATTCCCAAGTCGACCCTTGCCGTGTTTGGCGTGACGTTCACAACCAAATAAACCGATTCACCCGTATGTTCGTTCTCCCTTTTTAAGGCAAATACGTGATCGCCCAATTCAAGGATCTTTTGCGGTGCATAGGGCGAGAATGCCGGCTGTTTGCGGCGGATTTCGATCATTCGTTTCAAGCCGTGAAAAATCGCTTTGCGCCGGGAATTATTTTCCAATTCATGGACAATGCGGCCGTATTCAAGTTTTTCACGATTGATCCGGCGGTTTATTCCTGATTCCTCAAGGCCCTTATAATCATTGCGCGAGCCGAGCAGCGAATGATAATAGATGGCCGGAACACCGATTACCGATAGTAAAATCGCATGGGCCGCAAGCATTTTTTGAACTTGCCGCTCTTCCGTGACATCGGTATCCCGGTTCATGAGCGCGTCAAAATAATTTATGTTCAATTCGTAGACCGACCGGCTTCCGTCGGTATTCGTTTTATAGGAGACTCGTCCGCCGTTTTGCAACACTTTCTCCACCAATAATAGTTTCTCTTCTTCCGACAAAATCCCTTCTGTCGGGCGCATGCCGATTCCGTCATGGCTGGCCAAGAAATTAAAATAGGTGGCTTGGTCGGAGACTTTCCCGATGGTTTTCGCCCACTCCGTTAATTTTCGCGAGTTATGAACCGTGAACGCATGTAACACGAGCGGCGGGAGCGAAAATTGATAGACCATGTGGGCCTCATTTGTCCCGTCTCCGAAATAGCTGATATTTTCAGCATGCGGCACGTTCGTTTCGGTGATGATTTGGGTATTTGGTTTAAAATAATCGAGAACGAGCCGCCACAATTGAATGATGGCATGGGTCTGGGGCAGATGCATGCAACTGGTGCCGGATTCCTTCCATATAAAACCGATCGCGTCTAAACGAATGCTCGCCGCCCCTTTGTAGGCATACTCGAGCAGAATATCGGTCATCTCCAATAAAACCGGGAAATGACGGAAATTGACGTCGATTTGATCTTCACTAAACGTCGTCCAGGCCGTTTTCCTTCCATTGACCCCCAGATATTCATGAAATAAAGGGGTTGTCCTTGGCCGGATGACCCTACTTGTATCAAAGGACGGATCCTTCGGAATGAAATAATGTTCATCATTCGGATTATTTTGCAAATACCGCTGAAATCAACCCTCGTTGTTCTTACCGTTATATTATTTGAATTTTTTATGAAAAAACATTAGGCTTGGCACCGTTACCTGAAACCTTTTCTCTTCCCTTGAAAATATGATTTCAGCCCCCTGTTGAACAGGGGGCTTTTGTTTTTATCTCAAATTTCCTATGGAAGATTTTTTCCCAAAATCATAGATGCAGTTGCCCGCTTCTTTTTGGAATTTCTTTTTCCGACAAACTCCGTACCGCACTGCTCCTCCCTAATTTGTACCACATTAACGGGCCGGGCCCCGTTGACCATCGTCACCATCAAGGCTGCAGGCCCGGGGATGGGAAATGCCCGCTTCCGGATCGCCGGCTGTTTTCCGCTCCCGTCCCCCGCTTCCTAATCGACGGACTTCAGCGATTCCGCCATAGGAATGCCCTTCAGTCTGTAATGCATGACCAGGTTGACGGCGATGGAAAAGGCGAAGGTCAAAAGGGCCGACCAAAGGAAGCTGTCCGGATGAACCTGCTGGCCGAACATCATCGTATCGATTTCCATCGTATCGATCACATGGCGGTGGAGAAGGATTCCCAATAGGAAACCGGTCAATGTCCCGATCAAGGTCAGGAGCAAATTTTCCCGGTAAACGTAAGCATCCACTTCCCAATTCCGGAAGCCGAGCACTTTGACCGTCGCGATTTCCTTGATCCGTTCGGTGATGTTGATGTTGGTCAAATTGTAGAGAACGACAAAGGCGAGGGCCCCCGCGGAAACGATGAGGATCAGCACGACGGAATCGAGGCTTTTTAACGTATCGTGGAAATGGTCGGCGATATCCTTCAGGAAAAAGACGTTCACCACCCCGTCCTGTTTCATCAGATCTTCCGCCAAGGCCGTCCTGCCGTTTCCTTCCGGGTCCTTCAAGGAAAAAATCGCCTTATCGTAATCCGGGGCCTTCCCCGTTATTTTTTCATAGTACGCCGGGGACATGTATAGATAATGGGACATGTAGTTCTCGGCAACGGCGGAGATTTTCGCTACGTAGGTATGGTTGTCCGGATCCCGGAAACGGATCGTATCCCCTGGTCCGGCGTTCAACAGTTCGGCCAGCTTTTCGGTGATGACGGCCCCGTCCTCCGGGATGCGGATGGCACGTTTTGTCTTTCTTTCCCGTAGATGAATGAACGGATCCAGCTCCTCCGGTTCTTTCGGAATGAGCAAATTGGCTTCATAGGAACGGTCCGACCCGGAAAGCAGGGCGTCGACCGATTCGCCGCTTAAGGGCATGTAGGCTTGGACTTCTTTCCGGGTCCCCAAAATCGCCGCCCAGTCTACAGCTTCCCCATCCGATCCTTCCGCGATGACCTGGCCGTCATAGAGAAAAATTTCCTTAAACTGTTTTCCCATGATATCATTGATGGAGTCGCTTAATCCGAAACCGGTGATCAACAGGGCAGTGCAGCCGGAAATGCCCAGCACGGTCATGAAAAATCGCCGCTTGTACCGGAAGATGTTCCGGAAAGAGACCTTATAGGAAAAGGACAGCCGGGACCACAGGGGAGTGATCCTCTCCAAAAGGATCCGCTTCCCCGGCTTCGGCGCCCGCGGCTGCATCAGCCTCGCCGGCACGGACCGCAATTCCTGCATCACCGCCAAAAAGGTGGAGGCCGTCGTCGTCAGAAGGGCGATGGCGGTGGAAAGGACGGCTAGATCCCAATGATAGGGCGTTAAAATGTCGGGAATCGTATACATGATTTGGTAGGACTCCATGATCGCCTTCGGAAACAGCCGGAAACCGACGGCAAGCCCGAACAGGGATCCCAACAGGCTGGAGGAAAAACCGTAGATCAAATAGTTGGCGGCGATCCGTCCGGATCCGTAACCGATGGCCTTCAAGGTCCCGATTTGCACCCGATCTTCTTCCACCATCCGCGTCATGGTCGTCAAACACACGAGGGCGGCCACCAAAAAGAAGAACAGGGGGAAAACCTTCGCCACCGCGCCGATCCTTTCCGCATCGTCCCCGTATCCGGAATAGCCCGGATTTCCGTCCCTTGTAAATACAAACCATTCATCCGGGATCTCCTGCCAATTTTTCTCCGAATCCCGGATTTTTTCTTCCCCTTGGCGAATTTCGCTCAAAATCTTCGCCTTTTCCGCCTCGTAATTTTTCCGTTCTTCCGCCAATTTCGCCTTCGCCGCGTTCAGCCGGTTCCTCCCTTCCGACAGCGCCTGCTGCAGTTCCCTTTCCTTCCGGGTGATCTCCGCAGCCCCGGCGGCGATTTTTTCTTCGTTCCGGGAGATTTCCCGTTTTGCCCGGTCCAGCTCCGCTTTGCCCCTCTTCAATTCCTCCTCCGCAGCCTTGAGCTCCGCCAAGCCGTTTTCATAGCGGCTCAATTCGGACCGGTATTCTTTCTTCGCCCCATCGAGGAGGTCCCGTCCGGCTTCGTATTCCGCCTTTTCCCTTTCGTAAACCTCTTTTTGCCCGGTCCATTCCTGTTCCATTCGGGAAAGGGACTTATCCAATTCGGCGGCGACGGCCGGGCCGTTTTCCCCGTTATAGCTGTTCAACAGCCATTCCTTCATTTCTTCGGGCAGGCCGGCATTTTCGATCAGCTGTTTGAATGTTTCCCGGGAAATCGGGGAGATTTGGAGCAAGGCCTCCCGCAGCGAGCGTAATGCCCCGATGGTCCGTTCCAGTTCTTCCAGCTGTTTCCGCCCTTGTTCCAGCCGGCCTTCAGCCGCTTTAAGCTTCCCTTCCGTCGCTTTTATTTCCTGTAACCCTCGGTCCAGTTCACGCTTCGCCGAAACCAATTTTTCCCTTTCCTGCAGATAATGCCGATAGGCGGCCTGCCATTTTTCCTCATTTTCTTTGTAGGCGGCTTTTCCCTTCGCCAAAGCCCCCTTTGCCTCTTCCAATTCCGCTTTCGCCTGTTTCAATTGGGCTTCGGCCGCTTCTTCTTGCGCCTTTAAATCCGCTTCGCCCCTCCCGATGTCCCGCTCCGCGCGCAAAAGCTCCCTGTTCCCGGCGGCAAGCCGCTCCTTTGCTTTCCGTTTTTGCTCGGCCAGTTCCGCTTTCGCCGCGTCCAGCTTCCTCGCCAAATCCCTTTTGTCGGCGGAGGCAGCCTCGGACCCGAGTTTTTCCAGCGATTTTTTGATCGGCTGCAGATGTTTGTCATATTCCCGGGTAAAGGCGGTCAAGCGGCGGGATTCCTCCGTTTGGATAAAAAGGTCCGTCGGTTTTTCGCCGGCGAAATCTTCTTCCGGGATGAAGGCAAAGAAATCGATGGCACCGTCCCCGATGTTGGTCTGGCCCCGTTCGAAGCTGATATATAAAGGGGAATCGATGACGCCGACGACGGTAAAGGTCTGCCGTTTCAAAACATCCCCGGTTTTTTCATCCTCCGCCGCCGACAAAGTAACGCTGCTGCCCAATATGACATCCCCGGGAGCGTATTTTCCCCCTTCCACGGCCATTTCACCCGGCTTTTCCGGCAGCCTGCCCGCCTTCAGCACCGGCTGATTCAATCCCTTCTTCCCGCGGAAATCGTCTTCATTATAGCTGTACACCCTGACAATGTACGTGTTGCCCTGCCCGGTGGTCAGAAAAAGATCTTTCGAGTACCCATCCTGGACTTTTCCGATCCCCTTTTCCTTTTTCACCCTTTCCATGTCCTCTTTATCCAATCCGAGCGGCGCATACACGCGAAGATCGGAAAGGTTGGTCCGTTTAAAATA
Source organism: Caldibacillus debilis DSM 16016 (assembly GCF_000383875.1). NCBI lineage: Bacteria > Bacillati > Bacillota > Bacilli > Caryophanales > Bacillaceae > Caldibacillus > Caldibacillus debilis. The sequence continues at coordinate 151,604 of NZ_KB912902.1, forward strand.
TTCGTCGGCGGAAAGGATCATGTCCGGTTCCGTCGCATTGATCCCGGCGAAAAATCCCGTTCCGAGGGCGATGATGGCAAAGATGGAAAGGAAGCGGGTCTTCGTCTTCCAGATGGTGCGAAAGCATAGCTTGGACATCGGATGGCTTCCCATTACCATTCAATCCTTTCCACGGGAACGGGATTTTCGTTCCTTTCGATGGCGGTCACTTCCCCGCTTTTCATCCGGATGACTTTGTCCGCCATGTCCGTCAGTGCGGAGTTGTGAGTGATCATCACTACCGTCATCCCCGTTTTTCTCGCCGTATCCTGCAAAAGTTTCAGGATCGTTTTGCCCGTTTGGTAATCCAAGGCGCCGGTCGGTTCGTCGCAAAGCAAAAGTTTCGGGTTTTTCGCCAGCGCCCTGGCGATGGCCACCCGCTGTTGTTCGCCTCCGGAAAGCTGGGAGGGAAAATTGTTCATCCGTTCTTTCAAACCGACCCTTTCCAGCACTTCTTCCGCGTCAAGGGGGTTCTTGCTGATCTGCACCGCCAATTCCACGTTTTCCTTGGCGGTGAGGTTGGGGACGAGGTTGTAAAATTGAAAGACGAAACCGATGTCGTTCCGCCTGTATTCCGTCAGCATCTTATCGTTATACGCGCTGATGTCTTTCTTGTCGACGATGATCGTCCCCTCATCGGCCCGGTCCATCCCGCCCAAAAGGTTGAGGACCGTCGTTTTTCCGGCCCCCGAGGAACCGACGACGATGGCAAATTCGCCCTTTTCAATCGTAAAGCTGACCCCCCGCACCGCATGGATCGTCACTTCCCCCATCCGGTACCGCTTATGGACATTTTCCAGCTTGATGAAGCTCACGGCCATTCACCTTTTTCTCCTTGGCGTTCTACCGTAATCTTATCATTGCTGAACCGATAGTCAATGTTTAAGGCGGGAATTTTTTCCTGTCCTTCCGGGATGAAGCCGGGCCGCATCCGGACGTTTGACGCCTATTGATGTGCGATACGGAAAGACCGGCAAGGGCTTTTCAATCCGGTTTGGCCCCGCTTTTCCAACCGCTCCGCCGGCACGTATGAAAGGTTTCATCCGGGAGCAGCCGGCCGGCCTTCTATCCGTTTTCGCGGCGAACGTTTAGTTTAGGCCCGGATGTCACGGCCGGGACGCCGATCGCCGGCAGCGCCGCACGTCCCCGGCCTGTCCGGAGGCGCCCGTACTTTTGTAAAGAGATGCGGTCCTTTCCCCGTTCCGCCGGCATCGGGAGTGTCTGGATCGGAAGGATATGCCTCCGCCTCAATCATGTCGATTTCACCGATCGCCTTTAGTCAGGCAGCGATTGGAAGCATTTGGCCGTCGGCTTATGGGAAGAAAAAACCGATGTCTGACCGGACGATTCCAGGCCGGTTTTCCCGGAAAGCCTTTGCATTTTTACCTCATGAAAAATTTTTCAGGAAAAAAAAGGAGGCCGTTTTCCACGGAACCGGAGAATAAATCTTCCGGTTGAGAACATCCTATAAAAAGAAAAAATGGAAGGAGGATCGCATCATGAAGAAGCTGGTGCTGATGTTTTTGCTGACCGCCGCATCTTTCAGCCTGATCGGCTGCATGAACGGCGATCAAGATCAAAATGAACAAACTTCAAGAAACCGGGACAACACCCTGAACGTCAATGATCAAAGGGACGGAAGAAATGCGTGGGATTTTACGGGCAACGGCCGGAATGGCAATGGGCCGAATACGGTCAACAATCCCGATATGACGAACGATAACGGCCGTTACGGGGCGGACAATAACGGAAATAACCGTTATGCGGTTGCCGAAGAAGCGGCGCGGCAAGTGGCGGATTTAAAGGAAGTCGATACCGCCAACGTCATCTGCACGGACCGCAACGCTTATGTCGCCGTTGTCTTGGACGATAACGTGGACCGCCTGTCCAAAAGGCTGGAAGAAAAGATCGCCGACCGGGTAAGAAGGGCCGATACGAGCATCGACAACGTGTATGTATCCGCAAATCCAGACTTCGCCCAGCGGATGAACGATTACGCGCAAAAGATCAACAACGGCGAACCGATCCAAGGGTTCGCGGAAGAATTCAATGAAATGGTGCGGAGGGTCTTCCCGAACGCCCGCTGACCGGAAAAAACGAACTTGCGTCCATCGGCCAAGTTCGTTTTTTCATTTCCGTCCGGGGCGGGAACGAACGGATGCCGGATGCTGGAACAGAACGGTTTTCGCGAAGAGAGTGATCCTTCCGGCATGAAACGGATAGCGATTCGCCTGTCTGCCTCCGGAAAGATCCGCCTTTTCATTCCTTCCCGGATTTGGAAAGCACGTTTGCAGTTCCAATTGCAAAGATTTACCTTTCTTTCGCATCCTGTGGGGCCGTATACCCGTTTTCCTGCGCGCGGCGTTCCTATTTATTCCCCATGGCCGTTTGCGATCTTCCTTTTGGCCGCGCGGTATTGGGCCTCCAGTTCGGCGACAATTTCCGCCACCGATTGCCGTTTCTTGACCGCGCCGACCCCGTGCCCGGCGGACCAGATGTCCTTCCAGGCCTTTCGCTTCGGACCGTTCATCTCGGAAAAATCGACCTTTCCCTTCCCCTGCAAATCCGCCGGATCCAGGCCGGCCTTTACGATGCTAGGGATGAGGAAATTGGCGTGGACGCCGCTGAAGGCATCCGTATAGAGGATGTCTTCGATGGAAGCGTCCAGCACCATTTGTTTATATTCCTCGTCCGCCGCGCTCTCTTCGGAGGGAATGAATCTCGAACCCATGTAAATGAAATCGGCGCCGAGAACCTCCGCGGCAAGGATGTCCTCCCCCCTCGCCATTCCGCCGGCCAATACGACCGGACCGTCCCAAAATTCCCTCACTTCATGGAGGAAGGCGAAGGGATTGTAGGTTCCGCCGTGTCCCCCCGCTCCGCCGGCCACGAGAATCAGCCCGTCCGTCCCTTTTTCGATCGCCTTTTTGGCGAATTTGACGTTGATCACGTCGGAAAAGACGACCCCGCCGTATCCATGGACGATTTTCGCCACCGGTCCGGGATCCCCGAGGGACGTGATCACGATCGGGGGCTGATATTTTTCGATCCGTTTCAAATCCTCCTCGTAGCGCGCGTTGGAACGGTGGCAGATCAAATTGACCGCCCATGGCGCCGGTTCCTTCCGATTTTTCCGTTTCCATTCGTCCCATTGCCCCTTAATCTCCTTCAGCCACTCTTCCAATATGTCCCCGGTTCTGGCGTTCAGCGCCGGAAAGGAGCCGATGACCCCCGCTTCGCAAGCCGTTAAAACCATCGCCGGATTGGAGATCAAAAACATCGGCGCAACAAAGAGCGGAAGCCTTAACGATTCCTTCAATCGCCGGACCCATTCCTGATTTGCCATACGGCCTTCTCTCCCCTTCGCTTTTATCGTGGAAAAACTTCCCGTCCGCATCCCGCCGATTTCCCCGTCGGGAAGGGCCGGATGCCGGTTGGCGGGAACCAGGGAAGGGAAAACCGGAACCCGTCCGCCTTCCCTTCCAAATTTTTCATTCCCCAAGGCCCGCTTGATTTCCTGCTTTTTGAAAGGAATTTTTCTTCGGGAAAGCGGGAGGAAGAGCCATGCGGGCAACTGACAAAGAAAGAAAACGGAATGGCCGGGCGTCCCGGAAAAGCGGACTTGCTTTAACCGGATTTTGCGAGTCGTTCATAGAGCTCCCGCAGGGTACGGCAACCTTTCTTTTCCACCTTTTCGATATACAGGGACCAAACCCGCGCCGCCAACAGGGCGTCCCCGAGGGCGTGATGCCGGTTGACGACCGGGATTGCGTGGCAGGCGCAGATTTCTTCCAACTCCGCATGTTTCAGATCGGGTTCCGCGATCCGGGAAAGAAAGGAAATGTCCACGATCCGGTGCGGGAAAGGGCTGCGGAAGCTTTTCCAGCAGGCCCGCTGCAAAAAATTTTTCTCATGGCCGGCATGGTGGGCAATGAGGATGCAATCCCTTATAAAATGAAAAAAATGATGAAGAACCTCGGGCAATGGCGGGGCCGCTTTCAGCTGTTCGTTGGAAATGCCCGTGAGGATCTTTATTTCTTCGGCCAGCGGTTTTTCATGTTTCACGAGGGAATAGAAGGTTTGGTCATCACAGACTTTTTTTCCCGACACTTTCACCGCGCCGATCGAGATGATCTCATCCCCTTTATCGGGAAAAAATCCCGTCGTTTCCAAGTCTATGGCCACCACATCGAGCTGATCGAAGGGGGTATTCAAGGGATCCCTTTTTTGCATCTCTTTTTGCAGTTCCCTCAAAAGGGCCATTTGCTCCCGGTTTTGGACAATCGGGAAGTCCGCGTATCGGGAAACGGTCCCCTGAAGGAAGCGGATTAATGAAAGAACCGGTTCAAAGGCCATGTTTAACATCCCTTTCTACCCGTTTCCGAACGGCCTTCAGTAATTTCGTTCCCTCTTTTAACATTTTTTTCATTTCCTTTTTTTCATTTTCATTCAACCTTTCCCAAGGCAAATAGTGGGATTCTTCGTATGAAAAGGTCTTTATGGAAAGCCGGTGTTGGAGTAGGGATTGGAATAATTCCTTCTTTTCCTTCATGATCTCCTCGTATCCCCCGTTTGCAGAAAGCTGATCGATGCGGCCGCAGGTGGACGTTTCGTAGATCCCTTCCTTGACGGCCAAGATCCGGACCGCGTTCACATAGGGAAGGTACGCGGAATATTTCCAATTGATCATGCCGTGATATTTCCCCTTTTCCTCCACGAGAACCTGACCGACCGGTCCAAAGGCCCGTTTCACGTTCAAGGATTGTTCGGTCATACGGATCAACAGGCCGGGGTTTTTTCTTTGATGCTCGAAGATGAAATCTTTTAACGCCAAAATCCATTCCCCGCGCCCATTCAACCCCCGGGCGTCAAAAAAGATTTGGAGATAGCGGACCGCTTCCCAGCTCCCCTCCTCCAGCCACTCTTTCATTTGTTTCTGCCAATCAGGGAATGATTTGCACCAAAGGGGGTTCGAACTCATCACCTTTCCGGGGCAATAGGGATAGCCGAGCGCGTGGAGGCCGTCGGCAAGTTCCTTACCGAACCGTGAAAAATACTTGTCGATCTCCCCGTCCCCCGGTTCGTAGATTAATCCGTGGTCTTGATCGCTGACATACCCTTGTTCCTCCCTTCCGCCGCTTCCGGTGATAAACCAGCAAAAGTCGCAGGGAGGATTCCCCAACCGCGCGGCGGCGACGGCAAACACCCGGCGCATCACCGAATCATGGAAACGGTTTAAGGAGGAAATGTCGGTGAAGCCTTCCGCCAACCGTTTCTCTTTCCAATCTTTCAGCCTTTGATAGGCCCCTTCCGCATTTGGCATCTCCGCACTTCCTTCACAGGGATAAATGTCCGCCGATTTTTCATGATCTTTCGCGGCAAAATGTCCGGAAAAGGGCAGCCGATTATTATCGGGAAACCGCCGGGGCAGACCCGGCCGCTTCTTTTCCTAATGAATTTTTCCTGCCAACGTCCGGTGCAGAAGGCCCAATGTTGAACTTTTCGGGAGACCTATTGGACATTCCGCGGCCGATGTCGGACACAACGATCGATGATGGACATTTTTTGAGCGATGATGGACAAATTTTTGGCGATGATGAACATATTTTTTTCCATGTTGGACGATTTTTCTTTCATGTTGGACAAAAATTTTCAAATGTTAGACAAATCTTTTACCATGTTGGACATCGATTTGTGATGTTGAACATTTTTTTGATCATGATGGACTTTTCGGATCCGATTTTGGACGAAACGGTTTTCCGGTCAAATGGGATGTTGGACGATCTTTCGGAAATATTGGACAATCCCGCCCGGATGTCAGTCACTCGGAAAAATTTCTTGAACCATTAAGACGCGATGTTGGACAGCACGGCCGCGGAGGCAAAAGAGATGTTGGACATTTCCGCAGGGACCGGCAAAACTTCGGGCACCTCCGGCCGATTTTCCGAGCATCTCGCTGGAGGCAGTACTCCATGTTGACATTTTTCCTCGGAAGGTATGGGTCGTTTTCGGGGCAATACTCCATGTTGACAACTTTCCGCGCATCACCGCTGCCGGGCGGTCGCCCTGGTCTTTTGGCAAAACCAATATTTGCAATTTTCCGCTCTTCAGCCGAGCGGCAAAAAATCCGCCGTTCCGGCGGATTCAGCTGCCCTCCGCCCGATTTTATTCAATCGTCGGAAGGCATCCCGGAGGTCCGGCCCACTGCGCGGCGAAGGAGGCCGTTCGGCGCCCGACGAGGATTCATCGGACCTCCGGGGTTAAGCGTAAAACCCATTCCGGCCGTCGTTCAAAACGGTTCGTTCCAGTTGTCCGGAGCGCCGCTGCCTCAGGAAAACCATTTTTGCCGTCATTTAGACAGCCTGTATTTTCGACTTTTCGCCGCTGAGCTGTTCCGGGTAGCCGTAGGTGCCGTGTTCGCTCAAGTCCAGTCCCATGATTTCTTCTTCTTCGGAGACGCGGAGTCCGCCGAGCAGTTTCTTTGTTATGACCAGTATGATGAAGGATGCGATGAACGCATAGAGCCCGCACGAGACGATCCCGAGGGCTTGCACGCCCAACTGGGTGAGGCCTCCGCCGTAAAACAGACCCGGCAAACCGACCGAAGCAAGGTCGGGAGTCGTGAAAAATCCCGTCGACAGCGTCCCCCAAACCCCCGCGGTTCCATGGACCGAGAGGGCGTAGATGGGGTCATCGATTCTTCTTCTTTCAAAAAATCTGGCGCTGTAAAAGACGAGAATGCCGGCGACAAAACCGATCAGGACCGCGGCCCACGGCTCGACAAAGGCGCAGGATGCCGTAATCGCCACCAGGGCGGCCAGGGCGCCGTTCATGATGGTCGGAATATCGGGCTTCCCCGACACGAGCCAGGAAATGAGCGTGGCGGCCACGGCGCCGGCGGCAGCGGCAATATTCGTATTCAAAGCGACATACCCGAAAAAGGCCCCGTCAACGGAAACGGTGCTGCCCGCATTGAATCCGAACCAGCCGACCCACAGCAAAAGAACCCCCAAAGCGGTGTAAACCTGGTTATGCCCGGCAATATTGTTGGCCGACCCGTCTTGATTGTATTTTCCGATCCTCGGTTTCAACAGCATGGTCGCCGCCAAGGCTCCCATCGCTCCCGTCAAATGGACGACGGTGGATCCGGCAAAGTCCTGTTTTCCGAGTTCGCTCAGCCAGCCCCCGCCCCAAACCCAATGGGCGATTACCGGATAGACGAACATGCTGAACAGGACCGTAAACAGGACATAAACGGAAAACCTGGCCCGTTCCGCGAATCCGCCGAGGGCGATGGTTAATGATATGCCGGCAAAGGCCAATTGGAAGACAAAATAAACCGATTCCGAAACCGCCCCTTCCCCTTGATCCCCCGAATAAAAGAAATCCGACAAACCGACGAAGAAATTGGCATGGCCCCCGAAAATAAATCCGTAACCGACGGCCCAAAATACTAAAGAAGTCAAACCGAATGTGAAAATCGTCTTTCCGGCGATGTGTCCGGCGTTTTTCATCCGCGTCGACCCGGCTTCCAGCAGGATGAACCCGCCGATCATTAAGACCACCAAAATGGCCCCTGCCATCGTCCATAAACTGTTCATCAAATACATTTCATCCATAACAACGACCCTCCCCTTGATTTCAGATATTTTATTACATGGTTATGTTATATTATATTACATAACCTTTTATATAACCAAAATTATAACGGAAAAATAAGAACTGTCAATAAATTTATGTAATATTTTTTAACATTAAATCCGGATTGGCAGCTTCCTCCTCATCCCTCGAAAAGTTTTGCATCCCCGGACGGCCGCCTCCTTCCCGGAAAAGGACCGAACGCCAGGAACAAAAAGCCCGCCCGTTTTCAAAGGGACAAATTTTTCATGGCCATGGGCTGAACGGAACATGGACTAAGGGTGTTTGAAGGAGAAGGGGATCAGGAATTTTTCCAGGAGGGTTAAAGGCGGCCTCCGTTCCCCGCCGACCGAGTCCGGTTCGGAAAACTGGAAAAATGGGGACCGGCGCGGCGAATGGAGGAAGACGGACGAGGAAACTTGAGAAGAAAAACCTGGAAAAGGCTCCGAAGAAATCTCAAAATCTTATGGGAAAAAATCTGCCGCGAACGGGGCCGGAAACTGAAAACACGAAAGGGGATTTCCGCCTCCGGAAATCCCCTTTTCTTCTCTTTTCATTCGGGACATGGTTTATCCGTTCATTCATCCATCCGGCGGGAACGGTTTCGCCCTTTTCCGCGGCTGCCGCCCGCCCCGGCCGAGGAAGCGCCGCCGTCCGCCGAAAAACGGGCGGCTCAAACGCCCTTATACGCCTGCCGATAAATTTCTTCCAATTCCGAGACTAAAGGCATTTTCGGGTTCGCCGTGGTGCATTGGTCTTCGAAAGCCAACTCGGCCAGTTCGTGCACCTTCTTTTCGAAGGCATCGCGATCGATGCCGAGGGCTTCCAGGCTCATCGGAATCTCCAATTCCTTCGCCAGTCCGATCACGGCCTGAACCAAGCTTTCCACGCCTTCCTCCGTCGTTTTCGCAGGCAGTCCGAGAATTCTGGCGATTTCCGCATACCGCTTGTCGGCGATAAAATGTTCGTATTTTGGGAAGGCGACAAACTTGGTCGGCTTCGTCGCGTTATACCGGATGACGTGGGGCATCAGAATGGCGTTGGCCCTGCCGTGGGGGATATGGAAAGCGCCCCCGAGCTTATGGGCCAGACTGTGATTGATGCCCAAAAAGGCATTGGAAAAAGCCATGCCGGCAATGGTGGACGCGTTGTGCATTTTTTCCCGCGCCAGCTCATCTTGGCCGTTTTTATACGCCCGGGGCAAATATTCAAAGACAAGCTGAATGGCTTTGATGGCCAATCCGTCCGTATAATCGTTCGCCATGTTGGAAACATAAGCTTCGATGGCGTGGGTCAACACATCCATTCCCGTATCTGCAGTGACGGATTTCGGAACGGTCATCACGTACGCCGGGTCAATGATGGCCACATCCGGCGTCAATTCATAGTCCGCCAGCGGATATTTGATGTCCAGCTTTTTGTCCGTGATCACGGCAAAGGACGTCACTTCGGACCCGGAACCGGAAGTCGTCGGGATGGCCACCAGTTTGGCCTTTCGCCCCAGTTTCGGAAATTTGAACACCCTTTTGCGGATGTCCAAAAATTTTTGCTTCAATCCGTTAAACTCGGTTTCTGGATGTTCATAAAACAGCCACATCGCTTTTGCCGCGTCCAACGGCGATCCCCCGCCGAGGGCGATAATGACGTCCGGCTGAAAATGGAACATCATTTCCACGCCTTTCATGACCGTATCCACGGAGGGATCCGGCTCCACTTCGGAAAAAATCTCACAGTGGACGTAATCCGGCCTTTTTCTTAAATAATACAATACCCGGTCCACATAGCCGTGTTGTATCATCCCCTGATCGGTGACGATAAACGCCCGGGAGATCTCCGGCATTTTCGACAAATATTGGGTGGCGTCCTTTTCGAAATAAATTTTCGGCGGAACTTTGAACCACTGCATATTCACCCGCCTTCTCGCCACCGTTTTCTTGTTGATCAAATGCACGGCCCCGACGTTGGTGGATACCGAGTTTCCGCCGAAGGTGCCGCATCCGAGGGTCAATGACGGAATATAGGCGTTGTAAATATCCCCGATCGCTCCCTGGGAAGAGGGCTGATTGACGATGACCCGGCACGCCTTCACCCGTTTCCCGAACTCCCGGATGACCGCTTCATCGTTGGAATGGATGACTGCGCTGTGTCCCAAACCGCCGAATTCCAACATTTGTTCCGCCCGTTCAAATCCCTCTTCGGTGCTGTTCACTTTATAACAAGCCAAAACGGGGCTCAATTTTTCCCGGGAAAGGGGTTCTTCCGGTCCCACCTTTTCCAGCTCGGCAATCAGGATTTTTGTATCTTCGGGCACCTGGATTCCCGCCATATCGGCGATAACTTTTGCTGGCATGCCAACAATGGCGCTGTTGATCGTGCAAGAATTTTCATCGATGACGATTTTTTCGAGTTTTTTCTTTTCTTCCTTCGTCACGAAATAGCAGCCGTTCTGTTTCAATTCGTTTTTCGTTTTCTCGTAAATTTCTTTGTCGATGATAACCGCTTGTTCCGATGCGCAAATCATGCCGTTGTCAAAGGTTTTGGAAAGGATCAGATCGTTCACCGCCCGTTTGATGTCGGCGGTTTTTTCAATGTAACACGGCACATTTCCGGGGCCGACCCCTAACGCCGGTTTTCCGGAGCTGTAAGCCGCTTTAACCATGCCCGCTCCCCCGGTGGCAAGGATCAAGGAGATGCCCGGATGCTTCATTAAATAACGGGTGGCTTCCACGGCGGGATGTTCGATCCACAGGATGCAATGTTCGGGGGCCCCGGCTTTCACCGCCGCTTCCAGCATGACTCTGGCCGCTTCCTTGCTCGACTGCTGGGCGGACGGATGGAAAGCAAAAATGATCGGGTTTCTCGTCTTCATGGCGATCAGCGCCTTGAACATCGTCGTCGATGTCGGGTTGGTGACCGGGGTTATGCCGGCGATGACGCCCACCGGTTCGGCGATTTCCATGATGCCTTCATGAACATTTTCCTTGATGATGCCGACGGTTTTGTCATATTTGATGTGGTGATAAATATATTCGGTGGCGAACAAATTTTTGATCACCTTATCTTCGTAAACTCCCCGCTTCGTTTCCTCATAGGCCAGCTTGGCCAGCCGCATATGCTCCTTCTGCCCGGCAAGGGCCATTTCTTTCACGATGCGGTCAACCGCTTCCTGATCCAGCAGGAAAAATTGGTTCAATGCCTCTTGTCCCTTTTTAACCAACGCATCGATTTCTTGGTAATGATCGGTTTTTTTCTGAACTTCCTTTTCAACGATGGCCAAGGACGATTCCCTCCTATTCTTGTTGGTCAATTTTTGTCCCTTATGGTCATTTTTAGTCCCGCATGGGTAAAAATAAAAACTTCTTACACTCCTATTATATATGGGAAAGGGATCAAAGATCGGAAAAGATATGACGAATTAGTGAAATAATTCTCAATCCGACGGGAATGCACCCGGTTCTTGCAGAAAGATTGGCCATAAACGATAAATCAGCCCCCCGCGCCCCCTTCCGGAACATCCCGGACGTTTCCGGCGGGCAAACGGATAGGCCCATTCGGAAGGCGCAAACGGATATTCCCAAAAGCCGAAAAACCGTTTCCTATACCGGCCGAAAAACTGAATCCTGGGATTTTCCGGCGCAAAAAACATCCGTGTCCCGGTGAACGGCGGTTTCCGGGATCAGGGAAGGGGCGTCATCCTCCCATGTAACGGATGGCAGCGCTTTCGCGACAAGAAGGGGATCAGGAAGAGATGTCATGCCCCTCCCCCTGCTATCCGAATCAAAAGGGCCGCCCGTTTGCCTATACAGGCTTACGGGCAGCCCCGAAAGCGGATGGCCGTTTTTCGGTTCCTGCCTCCTTTCGCGAAAGGAAAGGGGCAAGGTCATCAGTTTTCCTGGATTTCTTTCCGGTTTTTCCGAAGGAGTTTCGAAAGGACTTCATAAACGATCGGGACAATGAGCAGCGACAACAAGGTGGAGCTGGTTAAACCGCCCATCACGGTAATCCCCAAACCTTTGGAAATGAAGCCGCTGCTTTCTTCGCCGAACAACAGCGGGATGAGGGCGCCGACCGTCGCGATGGCCGTCATCAGGATCGGGCGCAAACGGGTTGCGCCGGCTTCCAGAATCGCCTCCCGCATCGGCATTCCCGCCCGCTCCATGTGGATGATCCGGTCGACCAGCACGATGGCGTTGGTGACGACGATCCCGATCAGCATCAAGAGACCCATCATCACGGAAACGGAAATCGTCTCTCCGGCGATCCAAAGCCCGAAGAAGGAACCGATGACCGCGAAGGGCAGGGAGAACAAGATGACAAAAGGTGCCAATCCTTCGCCGAAGGTGACGACGAGGATGAAATAGACGATGGCTACCGCCGCGGCCATGGCGACGCCTAATTTCGTAAAGGTTTCTTTAATGTCGGAGGTGACCCCCGTTTCGCCCAATTCCACCCCTTTGGGGAGTTTCAGCTCATCGATTTTTTCATTGACTTCTTTGGATGCCCGCGAGACATCATCGCCGATGATGGTCCCGGTGACGGTGGCATAGTATTGCCCCTTGCTCCGGTCAAATTTGTTCGGCACCTGGCCCTTTTCCACTTTCACCAGATCGGAAAGTTTTACGGAGGCGCCTGTGGGCGTTTGAACTTGCTGGGCCAACAGATCGTCGATCGTTTCCGGTGTCTTTTTGTCCTTTTTGATTACGACTTCAAGATCCTTTCCGTCCTTTTGAACGGTCGTCAGCACTTCCTCTTGCATGTTCGGGTTCAACATCGCGGCGATTTGGCCCGTCGTTAAACCGTAAGGCAAGAGGGTCTTTTGGTCCACTTTCAACGTAAACTCATCATAGTTTTCTTCCAGCGAGGTAGACACATCTTTCAGCCTGTCGCTTTCGGCCATGATCTTTTCGATCTCGTCCACCGTTTCCTTTAATTTGTCCAAATCCTCGCTGTAAACGGTGTAGCTGAGCTCGTTATTGGCAAAGGCGGTCGCCGAAAAGTCCTGGCTTTTCCATGTACCCGAATGGCCGGTCTTTTTCAATTCCTCTTCAATTTTTGCTTTGACATCGAGGAAATCTTTCGTATCCGGATCAAAAATGACGTACATCAAGGCGCCTTTCGATCCCGTTCCGAAGGCCGCGGACATGACATCGGCTTCATGGTTGATCGAAATTTGCACCGTCTCGACGTCGTCCCGGGCCAGCATCTTTTCTTCCATTTCCTTCACATTTTGGAGCGTCGTCTCCGGCAATTCCCCCGCCTTGGGCGTGTACGTCAGGTACATCACCTTTTCCTGCTCATTGCCGAGGAAGCTGACGCCGATCAGCGGCGTCAACATCAAGCTGCCGACCAAAAGGACGATGGCGATCAAGGAAGTGACGGCTTTATGGTTTAATGCCCAGTTCAGCACTTTTTTGTAAGAAACGGCCAATTTCCCTAATTCCTTATGGGGGATCTCCGTTTTTTCACTGTACAGCTTTTTCTTAAACAATGTATGTGAAAAAGCGGGGACGATGGTTATGGCAACCAGGAGCGACGCGCCCAGGGAAAAGGCGATCGTCAGCGCGAAGGGCATAAACAGTTCTTCCACCATCCCGCCGACAAAGGCCAGCGGCGCGAAAACGGCGACGGTTACCAAGGTGGAAGCCAAAATGGGCTGGAACATCTCGATGGTGGCCGAACGGATGAGCGCCCGTCCCGTTAATTTTTCCTCTTTCAAATGGAGCCTGCGGTAAATATTTTCCACGACGACGATGGAGTCGTCGATCACCCGGCCGATGGCGACGGTAATCGCCCCCAAAGTCATCAGGTTCAAGGTGATGCCGAGCCAATGCAGAAGCAAAAGGGCCAGCAGGATGGAAACGGGAATGGAAATGATGGTAATCAACGTCGATTTGAAGTCCCGCAGGAACAACAGGATGACCAATACGGCGATGAGCCCGCCGAACAGGGCTTTTCCGACCATCGTTTTCACGGAATCGACAATCGGCTGCCCTTGGTCAAGGGTCGTCTCGACGGTCAAGCCGTCGATCTTTTCTTCGAGATCCGCCATCAGTTTTTTCACTTCATTCACGACTGTTACCGTATTCGCATCCTGTGCCTTGACGATCTGGATCGCGATCGCTTCTTTGCCGTTCGTCCGCGACACGGATTCCACCTTTCCGACGATTTCCACGGAGGCGATATCGCCCAGGCGGACGAAAGGCTGGGGTTGGTTCGGACCGGGTTTTACCGGGATGAGCATGTTTTTCAATTCGTCGACGGTCGTAAATTTGCCGTCCACCCGGACCGCCTGCTCCGCATCTTTGAATTCGAACAGGCCAAGGGATACATCCAGATCATTGGCCTTGATCAGATTTTTGACGTCCTCCTCCTTGAGGCCAAGGGAGGCCAACTTTTGCCCGTCGAACTTCAGTTCCGCTTCTTCGATTTGCTGCCCCGTCACCGTGACGGAAGCGACCCCTTCGATTTTCTCGATCCGCGGGACAAGGATGTCTTCCACCGTCGACGTCAGCTCGGCGATGTCTTCTTTCGAGCTGCTGACGCTGAAAGCGAGGACGGGCATCATGTTCATGCTGATTCCGGAAATCTTCGGTTCCATCGCCTCATCCGGCAGCGTGACGTCATCGATGGCGTTTTGCAGCTCCCGCCTTGCGTCGGCCATGTTTTGTTCATAATCGTATTCCACTTGGATGCTGGACAAACCGGCATAGGAAGTAGAATAAACGGCCTTGACGCCCTCCAGGTTTTCCACTGTCTTTTCGATGGGGATCGAGACCTTATCCATCACCTCTTCCGCCGTTGCGCCGGGATAGGCGGTCATGACCATCAAATAGGGGATGGAAATGTCCGGGATCGTTTCCATCTTCATTCTGGTGCTGGAATAGATGCCTGAGGCGGCGACAATTAAGGTCAAAAGCCATACCGCGAATTTGTTTCTCAGCACGAAGTTGATGATCGATTTCAATGTATCCCTTCCTTTCTTGACGAGGCTAATAACATTACCTATAATAATGACTGATTGGTCAGTTGTCAACAAAAAAAGGCGGTGGTTGGCCAATGACGAAAAGGCAGCTCATTATGGAAAAGGCCATCGAACTCTTTGCCACGCAGGGCATCGAATCCACATCCGTCCAGCAAATCACGGAACTTTGCGGGATTTCGAAAGGCGCTTTTTATTTGTCGTTCAAGTCGAAAGAAGAATTGATCTTGTCGATCATCGACCATTTTATGAAAAAGATTGCCGCCGAGATTGACCGTGTGGTCAGAAAAAAGGCCGAACCGCAGGTGAAACTGTATGAATATTTCCTGACGACCTTTCAAATTTTTCAGGAACATAAGGATTTCGCCAAAATGTTCGTCAAAGAACATCTGCAGACGGTGAACGAGGAACTGCTCGAAAAATTGAACCGCTACGAAGAATTGATCGACGACGCGATCCTCAGGCTGCTGGAGGAGCTGTACGGCGGCGCGGTTGAAGCGAAAAAATACGACCTGCTCTTCTGCATGAAAGGTTTTATTGACGGTTACGCCAAAATCTTTTTCACCCTCGACCGGCCGGTCGACCTGGAAAAGCTTTCCCGTTCCCTGGCGGAAAAAACGAATCTGTTGGCGAAACATTCCTCGGCGGTTTTTATCGATGAAGGCCTCATGCGGGAAATGCGGCACCCGGCGAAGAACAAAATCACCCTTCCGCAAGTCTTGGAAGAGATCGGGCGCCTTTCGGAGGAAGTGGAGGAACCTTTGGAGCGGGAATCCCTCGACCTTTTGGCGGAACAATTGCAAAAGGAAAAACCGAGCCGCGCCATTGTTTTCGGCTTGCTGCAAAACCTAAAGAACGATGAAAAATGCGGGTGGCTCATTTTCCTGGTGAACCGCCTCCTCGACCAATAATGCCGGTCTGCCGTTACCGGCCGGAGCCGGAGTTCCTTAGGCCGCGGACCGGTTCCGCGGCGGAAAATTCCGGCTTTTACGGTCCACGGGAAAAGGTCGTTGCCATGCCGCAGGAAACCGGATCGCCGGCTCCCGGTCCTGCCCGGAATCCAATCAGACGGTCGAGGTCCTTTTCAAGGGTGTTTCATGAACGGCAACGACGTTCCGGTAAACCATAAGAAAATTGCGAAAAACCCCGTATGGACATCGGCTCGCATCCCAACTCAGGAAAAAATTGCGCCTGCCGGACCATCCGGTCTTCCTTGCCCTTTCACACCCGGATCAGAAAATCAAAAGGGCGGTTGCGCGAAAGCCATCGTCAGACTTCGCGGACGCCCATTGAAAAGGCAACACGGATCCGAAACCGCCGCCCCCAAAGGATGGCTCCCTGACGCCATGGCACCGGCCGAGGCGCCAGGTTCCTTTTTTCATTCGGATTTTGGCCGTTCCCGGAAACAGACATTTTCCATCATCTTTCCGGATTTTTTCGCGCTCATCCAAGCCTACACACCCGACTCGGGTCCCCGTGTCACCCGGGAAGGGATGCCGAAAAGCGGCCGGAGGCTGTTCCCATGACCGGCTCCCTTCGTCACCTGGAAACGGGCTGGAAAAGAAACGCGCGTTTTTCCGATGCCTTATGATCGCCCGTCCACCCGGGAATGGATGCCGGCAGGAGCGCAAAAGCTGATTTCCCCCGGACGGTCCCCTTTGGCACCTGGAAATCCTCTATTCGGACACCTCCTTATCCTCCGATTCCCTCCCCTTTTTCCTTCATGGCTTTTTTACAAATTCGACGAAGCGGTTTACGACCGCGTCCAGAAATTGCAGCGTCGCTTCATCCGTCAGCCGGCCGGATTCATCGAATTTTTCATGGGCGTTCGTGACTAAAAATTCGTTGGTTGAAGGAGGCAGGACCCTGGCCGACAAACCGGAGCTTCCCAAAATCTTCCGCAGATCGATTTGGGCGCGGACGGTCCCCAATATGCCCGTGGAAGCCCCCACGACCATCACCGGCTTATCCTTCATCTCCTTGTCGCCCCGGGACAGCCAGTCCAACGCGTTTTTTAATGCCCCCGGAATGGACCAGTTGTATTCCGGCGTGGCAATGATCACCCCGTCCGCCTTCTTCACTTTTTCCTTGAAGGTTTTGACCGCATCCGGCGGATCCGCTTCTTCATCCTGGTCGTAGAAAGGCAGCTCCCGGATGCTCAAGATTTCCAAATCAAAGGATTCCGCGTACCTTTCCCCGATCGTTTTCAAGAGTTTCGTGTTATACGTCTTTTCTTAAGCTTCCGGAAATGCCGACAAGTTTCATTGGGATCTCCCTTCCTTTTTGAAATTGCATACAACGCCATTGGCGCATTCAAAATCATTTTCCCACTTTTCATTTCGAAGAAAAACGATTGCGCTTTGACCGGAATGCCAATGCGGCGGGTGTTTCCGGAAATGTCGACAGGCTTAGTCGAATTCCCCTCTTCTCGCTGAGGAAATTTTTTTCATCTTAAAAATCTGCCATTCGAAAAAATTTCCCTTTCCGGCTTAATCTGTTTGCACCGGCTCTCGGAAAACTTCTCCCGCAAGGAATCCTTTCTGTACGGAGCCGAAATGCCCAACGTCCGAACCGCCCGGATACTGCCTTTTTCTACATCAATTTATATATATATTATTCATTTACGGGCTTTCCATTGATGATTAGTGAATGCACCTTTTCCCCTTCCAGGACAAATCCCATTTTTCTGTATAAGTTGAAGGCCTTCTCGTTGTCTTTGATAACGGTAAGTTCCGGCCGGGAAGTCGTGAAAAATCCCGTCATCATTTTCCTCTACGGGCCCGCCCCGCCGATGCATGGATCGGGCAAACGGATAAACTTTCCCGATTGTCCTATCTCCATGCCATCATGTACAAAATCGCCGACGATGAAACATTCAGCCGCTTTATTGACGAACATCGCTTGACCGATCAGATCGTTACGAAAACCAATGTTTTGCAAAACACCGAATATTATCAGAAGATTCTGAATATTATTTTATATATCCATCTCGCGGCTGGTCACGACAATCAAATATCAGCCCTTTTTGGAAGCCGTAAAAAACCAATTCGGCGTGCACAGCAAAGAAATCGACGGGTACCTGTTTAACGAGAAAAAACCGGGATATTTAAGCTTGACCGGGCATCTGGGCGTGTCCAAACAAGAAAGCATGGAAGGTTTGATTATCTGGCCTTTGCTCATTGGCGGCTACGAATACGGATTTATGGTGCAAAAAGACGGAGAGGTTTATGAAATCAACCTGGACGAAGAATTGAACCCGATCGATCAGGGAGACGAAACGGCCGCCCGGCTCCTGGCGGAAAATGGGGGTCAGCTCCAAACGATGCTTTCCAAGGCGAAGGAAAGTTTGGGATTTAAAATGAATCTTTCCGAAAAACAAAATGCGGAGAAAGGATTCCCTTTTCTCCGCAGCATCGTGCCGTTCCCCGGTCCGGCCCATGGATCTTACCCGCCGTTTCCCCTTGCTTTTTCCATGATCTTTATCTCCGGAAAAAACGGGAACGGCGGAACCGTTCGAAGACCCCCTTTTTTATCTCCCTCCGTTTCACGTCCACCCGGCCTTTTCTCCGATGGTTTTACCCAGCGAGATCCACCGTCCCCAAAACTGGGAATTCCTTTTGCCTTTTTCCCCATGGGTGTTGCCCGGCGAAGGTCGAATTTCCTTACCGGGGAGGCCGGTGTTTGGCAAACGGGCGGTTGCGGCGGCCGGTCTCCTTTCCTTCGGATCCCCTTCGCCTTGCAAAAGGGATTCATGCGGGAAGAAGGTTGTCACCCAAAATTCGTACGGAACGATCGGGGTTTTATTTGAACGAAGTGGGATAGTAAAAAATTCGTACCCCCCCTCGCCCCTTTTATCCTTGCAGTTTCGCATTTTCCAGCTCCTTTTGCCTCAATTCCACCCGGCGGATTTTTCCGGATGTGGTTTTCGGCAATTCATCGACAAATTCGATTTTTCTCGGATATTTATACGGTGCGGTGAGCCTCTTCACATGGTCCTGGATCTCCGGGATGAGGTCTTCCCGGTTTTTATCTTCCGGATTCCGCAGGACGATGAATGCTTTGACGACGCTTCCCCGGTCCGGGTCGGGGCTCGCGACGACGGCGCATTCTTTCACGGCCGGGTGCTTCGTCAGCGCGTCCTCCACCTCGAAGGGGCCGATCGTGTAGCCGGAACTGATGATGATGTCATCGGAACGGCCCTCATACCAGAAATAGCCTTCCTCATCCTTCTTCGCCTGGTCCCCGGTAATGTACCACTCGCCGCGGAAGGCCGCTTCCGTCCTCCCCGGGTCTTTATAATATTCTTTAAATAATGCCGGCAAGCTGCGGTGGACGCCGATATCGCCGACTTCGCCGGGTCGGACCGGTTCGCCTTTTTCATCGATGATGTCGATAACGTAGCCCGGCAAAGGTTTTCCCATGGAACCGGGTTTGATTTTCATGCCCGGCAGGTTCCCGATCATCATCGTATTTTCCGATTGGCCGTACCCGTCCCGGACATCGATGCCGAACTGCTCCTTAAACGTGGCGATGACTTGGGCGTTGAGCGGCTCCCCGGCGGATACGGCGCTCCTTAATTTCGGGAGGGAATACTTGGACAAATCGTTCAGCTTCGCCATGAACCGATATTCGGTCGGAGTGCAGCACAGCACGTTGATCTCATGTTCCTGCAATAGCTGCAAATATTTTTCCGGATGGAATTTTCCGTTGTACACGAAGGCGGTGGCGCCCAAACCGATCGTCGAAACGAAGGGGCTCCAAACCCATTTTTGCCAGCCGGGCGCCGCGGTGGCCCAAACCAGGTCCCCTTCCCGCACATCGAGCCAAAGTTTCCCGGCCATCCGCAAATGGCTGTATGCCCAGCCGTGGGTATGGGCGACCGCCTTCGGATTCCCTGTCGTTCCGGATGTATACGGCAGGAGGGCCAGATCCTCCCGGGCAGTGTTCTCTCCTTCATAGTAAACGCTTTCACTATTGGCAAGCCCCGTCAAGGAAATCCATCCGTCCGCCTCCCCTTCGCCGGCCGTAAACTTGTTTTTCAATGAAGGCAGCGGTTCCCCGATCCGGTCGACTTCGGCAGTCAACGTATAGTAAGCGATGACCGTATTGGCTTCCGAATGGCTGATCCGGTAGCTTAAATCTTTCGCCCGCAGCATTTCCGAGCAGGGAATGATCACGATCCCGGCCTTCAAACAGGCCAGATACAAATAATAAGCCTCTGGCGACCGCGGGACGATGACGACCGCCCGGTCTCCCTTTTTTAACCCGTGATGCCGCAGGGCGTTGGCATATTGGTTGGTCCTTTCGATCAATTCCCGGTAGGAAATCAGCCGGGACGTCCCGTCTTCCGTCACATATTTGATCGCGATTCTCCCGGGATCGGCGGCAAATTGCTCGACCTCATCCCGGACAAAATTGTAAAAATCCGGCGCGGTTAATTCCTTTACACTCATCCGATTCCTCCTCATTTCATGATTTATGTACAAAATTATTATATCAGACTTTTGAAATATTTAAATATTATCAAAAAAACATTTTTTTAGTTTTTTTTATTTTATCAGAATAAATTTTTCGTAAAAGATTGGCCCTAAACTGGAATCCCGGGAAGTTCCCCGGGATATCCGCGTTTCACCATTCCGCTTTTTGGCGGAAGGCTCGAATCATGGCCAAGGGCCGATTGGAACAAAGCAAGGGACAGTGGCAGGCTCTGCCGGAAAAGGTTTTTCACCCTCCCCGTATCGAAGATTCAATTTGTGATACAATGAACTTGTCAGCATTCCATTATCCGAATGAGCCTTTAAGGAGGATCAGCATGCCTTCCCAATATTTTGTGAACGGAAAAATTTTTACCGGGAAAAACGAAAGGGATTTCGTTTCGGCCATGAAGGTCACCGACGGAAAAATCGAATGGATCGGCCCGTCGGAACAGGTGGACGCCCCCGATCCGGTCGATCTGCAAGGGAAAACCATCGTTCCCGGTTTCATTGACGCCCACGCCCATCCGCGCCTGCTTGCGGATATCGCCGGACAGGCCGCCATCACCATCCCCGAAGTCACGAATATCGAAGAAGCGATTGCCGCCTTAAAAAAGCAGGCGGAAAAAACGCCGGATGGCGGCTGGATCGAAGGCTGGGGCTGGGATGAGACAAAGCTCCTCGACGGCCGGCCGTTGAACCGCTTCGACCTGGACCGGGTGTCGACGGAAAGGCCCGTCCACGTCATGCGCTCGGATTTTCACTCCTCCGCGGTCAACTCAAAGGCCCTCGAACTGGCGGGGATCGACAAGAGCACCGCCGATCCCTTCGGCGGGGAAATCGAAAGGGATGAAAACGGGGATCCGACAGGGATCATGATCGAAAACGCCAATCGGCTCATCGAGAACGCCAAACCGAAAAAAACGGAAGAAGAACGGATCGAAGGTATCGTGCGCACCGGACGGCGGCTCGCCCGGTTCGGCATCACTTCCGTCGCCGAAATGATGGGCCGCTGGAACGACCTGTCCCTTTTCCGGAAAGCGGAAAAACGGGGATTCAAACAGCGGCTCGTCCTCTACCTGCTTTGGGAGGAAGTGAAGGAATTGGGGATCCGCCGATTGGAAGAAAGGGATTTGACCGGCCGCATCCGCATCGGCGGCGTGAAACTGTTTATGGACGGAACGATTTCCGGGAAGACGGCGTGGATGAAAGCCCCGTATCCGGGAACGGAGGAAAAGGGCATGCGGACTTGCACGAAGGAAGAATTGCTGGAAGCCGCCGAATTCGCCAGAAGGAACGGGATCCAGCTGGCGATCCATGCCATGGGCGACCGGGCCATCGAAGAGATTCTCCGCATCTTTGAGCCGGTCAAGCCCTGGATCGACGACGGCCCATCCATCCGCATTGAACACGCCTCGATCATGCGTCCGGAATTTTTCCGTAAAATGGACGGGAAAAAAATCGCCCTCGTTCCGCAAATCATTTTCTTCTTTGCCGAATACGAAAGCTACCGGAACCATTTGGACGGGGAACGGTTTTCCTTGGCCTATCCTTTGCGGACGATGTACGAACAGAACGGATACATGGCCCTCTCCACCGACGCCCCGGCGACCACCTGGGCCGAACCGGACAAGATCATGACAAGCATCAAAGCGGCGGTGACCCGGAAGGCCTATAACGGGCAAGACATCAACCGGGCGGAAAAAATTTCCCCGGAGCAAGCGGTGCTGCTTTTTACCGGAAAGGCGAAGGAAGTCTGCCGCCTGCACGAAACCGGAAGGTTGTTGCCGGGTTATGAGGCGGATTTTATCGTCCTGGACGAGGACATTTTCACCACCGATCCCGATCGGCTGGACCGGGTGAAAGTGGCTGCCACTTATATTTCGGGAGAAAAGGTATGTTAATTTCCCGCGCCTGAAATCGCAAGAGGGGACCCCCCTCTTTTTTTTTTTTCGCGAAAAATATTTCGCCTTGCGAAGTAAAATGCTGGATATCTCCCATCTTTGCCGATATAATAGTATAAAAATTGGAACAATTCTTCCTGGAGGGTTACCGTGAAACTGATCTTCACCTTTTTGAAACCGTACAAAGCCGCAGCTGTTGCGGCCTTTTCCCTGATGCTCACCGAACTTGCGGCGGAGCTCCTTCTCCCGTACTTCCTCGGAAGGATGATCAATGAAGGGGTTTTGGCCAAAGATATGGACCGGATTTCCTTCTGGGGCGGCATCATGATCGGGACGGCCCTGCTTTCTTTTGCGGCGGGGATTCTGAACTCTTTTTATTCGGCGCATGTCAGTTACGCTTTCGGTTACGATCTCCGCAGCAGCCTGTTCCGGAAGGTGCAATCCTTCAGCTGCAGCACCCTGAACAAGTACCCTCCCTCCGCCCTGATCACCCGTTTTACCAACGATATCCGGCAGATCCAAAACACGGTGTTCATGTCGCTGAGGATCATGGCGAAGGCGCCGCTTACGGTCATCGGCGGCGTGATCATGGCCTTCGTCGTCAACGTAAGGCTTGCGGCGGTTTTCCTCATTACGGTTCCTGTTCTCATCGGTTTCTTATACTGGGTGTTTAAAGTCTCCCGCGGGATGTTCCGAAACATGCAGGACCGTGTCGACAGACTGAACCGGGTCATGCAGGAAAACCTCGCCGGCATGCGGATCATCAAAGCGTTTTGGCGCAGGGATTACGAACGGATCCGTTTTGAAAGGGCCAACGAAGACCTTTCCCGGGCGACGAGAACCGCTTTCCAATTTATCGAAGCTTCTTCGCCGGTCTTATTTTTCGTCATGAACATGAGTTTAGCCGCCATCCTTTGGTTCGGAAGCCAACAGATCGGTTCCGGCCAAACCAATGTGGGCCAGGTGGTCTCCGTTGTCAATTACGCCTTGAGGGTTTCCATGTCCATGTCCATGTTTTCCTTCATCATTACGTCCTTTTCCCGGACCAAGGCATCCGCCGACCGCATCGGCGAAATTATGCGGATCCGGGACGTTTCGGAGGAAACGGGAGCGGCCGATCCGAATCTGGCGGTCACCAAGGGGAAGGTGGAATTCCGCCATGTCACTTTTTCCTTTCCCGACAAGGACGAACCGGTGCTGAAGGATATCTCTTTTACCGTAAACCCCGGAGAAAAGCTGGCGATCATCGGAGCCACCGGGGCGGGAAAGACATCCCTTTTCCTCCTCCTGCCGAGACTGTTTGACGTGCAATCGGGGGAAATCCTTATCGACGATTCGCCGATCACCGCCTATCCGGTCAAAAACTTGCGGAACGGCATCGGCTTCATCCCGCAAACCCCCTTTCTTTTTTCCGGGACGATCCGGGAAAACATCGCCTGGGGAAATACGGGAGCGGCTGAGGAAGAAATTATCCGGGCTGCCGAGGACGCCCAAATCCACGCCGCCATCTGCAACTTTCCCGATCGGTATGACACGAGGGTCGGGCAGAAAGGCGTGAATTTATCGGGGGGACAAAAACAGCGGATCTCCATCGCCCGGGCGCTGGTAAGAAAACCGAAAATCCTGCTGATGGATGACAGCACGAGCGCGTTGGACGCGGAAACCGAATCCCGGCTGCTGGAGGCGATCCGGCGCTACCGGTGCACGACGATCCTGATCACGCAAAAAATTTCCACCGCCCGCATGGCCGACAAGATCTGTCTGATCGACGACGGCAGAATCGCCGCCCTCGGGACCCATGAAGAATTGCTGGAAGCCTCCCCCCTGTACCGAAAAATCGCCGAATCCCAATCCGGAAAGGAGTGGCATTATGCCCGCTAATTCTTTGAAAGCCCCCTTCCAATATGAAAGGATTCCCGTTCATGCCCGAGGGGAAGTTAAAAAGAAAAGGGCGGAAAATATGCCGAAGACGCTGAAAAGGATTTGGGGGTATTTGGCCCGGGAAAAGGGAAAATTGGCCCTGGTGGCCGCGACGGTCGTTCTCACATCCGGTCTGGGCCTGCTCGGCCCGTTCCTGGTCGGAACGGCCATCGACCGCTATATGGTCGTCGGCGATGCCGAAGGGCTCGCGCCCTTTCTTCTCGGTCTCGTTTCCGTCTTTCTCTTCCATTCCTTGTTTCTGTTCCTGCAAAACTATTGGATGATCGAAATCTCCCAAAACACGGTCAAAGATTTGCGCGAAGATTTGTTCCAAAAATTCCACCGGCTTCCGATCTCCTATTTTGACAAACGGCAGCACGGGGAACTGATGAGCCGTTTGACGAACGACATCGACAACGTCAATATGGTCTTGAATTCATCCGTCATTCAAATCCTGTCGAGCGTCCTGACGTTGGCCGGCACCGTCGTGGTCATGGTCCTTTTAAGCCCCGTCCTGACCGCGGTCGCGCTGAGCGTCGTCCCCCTGATGTACCTGGGGATCCGGTGGATCACGAACCGGACCGGCCCCCTTTATAAAGTGCAGCAGCGGGAACTGGGCCAGGTGAACGGCTTCGTGGAAGAAATCCTTTCCGGCCAGCATGTGGTCAAAACCTATTCCTTGGAAAATTTGGTCATCCGGCAATTTGAAGAAAAAAACGAAAGCCTCAAACTGTCGGGTTTTTGGGCCCAGACGATCGCCGGTTTTACGCCGAAGGTGATGAACACGCTGAATTTTTTGAGTTTCGGCATGATCGCCTTCATCGGGGGATTCCTTGCCATCAGGACGGATCTGGCCACCGTCGGGATGATCGTCATTTTCACCGAATACGCCCGGCAATTTACCCGTCCGCTCAATGATCTTTCCAACCAGTTTAATCTCCTGCTTTCCGCCGTCGCGGGAGCCGAACGGGTATTCCAAGTCCTCGATGAACCTGAGGAAGAAACCGATGAAGAAAATGCCGTTGAACTGCCGGCAATCCGGGGCCACGTGAAATTCGAAAACGTCACTTTTTCCTATGGGGACGGACCCGTATTAAAGGACATCAGCTTCGAGGCAAAACCCGGGGAAACGGTCGCCCTCGTCGGCCATACCGGCGCGGGAAAAACGACGATCATCCATTTGCTTTCCCGTTTCTATGACTGCGACGGCGGTAAAATCACCGTCGACGGACGGGACATCCGGTCGGTCAAGCGGTCCAGCCTGCGGGAACATATGGCCTTCGTGCCGCAAGACACCTTTTTGTTCCGGGGGACGGTGAAGGAAAATATCCGCTACGGCAGGCTCGACGCCACCGACGAGGAGGTGGTGCAGGCGGCCAAGGACGCCAACGCCCATGATTTCATCATGAAACTCCCGATGGGTTACGACACGATGCTGGACGAAAACGGATCGGGCATCAGCCAGGGGCAAAGACAGCTCCTTTCGATCGCCAGGGCCCTTTTGCGGAAACCGGCCATCTATATCCTGGATGAAGCGACCAGCAATATCGACACGGTCACCGAACTGAAGATCCAGGATGCGCTGAAACGGCTCATGGAAGGAAGGACCGGCTTCGTCATCGCCCACCGGCTGAATACGGTACGGAACGCGGACAAAATCCTCGTCCTCGATCACGGAAAAATCGTCGAAGCGGGGAATCACGAAGAGCTCCTTCGAAAGAAAGGGCATTATTACCGGCTGTATCAAACCCAATTCATGGAAGGGAAAACCCTTTGACCGGCACATGCCATCGGGAACCGGCCGGCGGTGATTTTCCCCCGCCGCCCCTTTGCCGGCCGGGCGGAAGGGCCTGGCCGGGAGGCTTTTTCCTTTTATCCGGAAACCGGGAAAACCTTCCCGGCTCCTTTGCTCCTTTCCTCTTGAGCGTTTGTTGCGGTCCATCCGGACCGGCATTTTTAACGTCTGATTGCCCCATGCTGACGGAACGGCCGCCTGCCTCCGCATTTTCCTAAACCGGCTCTTCCCGGAACCGGGCATTTGGCCGGTTTGTTTCCTGACACCCCATGCTTTCTTTCAGCGTCCTCCCAAGCCCCCTCTTTCCCCAGCCGGTGAGGCGGATCGTCCCTGCCCAAGCCAGGCCAAGAAACGTCCATCCCTGTCCGGTCCGTTTTCGGCATGAAGCGGACAAAGGGGGGAAAGGGCTTGAAAGAAAACCCGGCGCCGAGGGAGACGCCGCAAAATGGTTCCGGGAAAGGTCGGCGGTGCCGGCGGTCCCCGATTTCAGGTATCCGATGGATTGATTTGGAAAAAATTCATTGACACCTTATTTGTATTAGTGTACTATTTATATAGTACACTAATACATTGGAGGATTTTCCATGGAGCCGTTCATCGGATTGGTGAAAAAGGAATTATTGCTCGCGAGATATTGGTATTTGACTTCCGTCATTTTTATGGCCCTCATATTTCTCGCCGTCTTTCTACTGGGCCTCCGGTACGATATGCCGACTGCCTTCGTCCCCTTCTATATGTTGTCCATGATCTTCCTGCTCTTTTTCATGCCCGCCATGTTGCTGGGTTTGCTGCGGGTCGAAGGGCGGACCCAATTATGGCTTTATAATCCGCAGCCGAGCAGCCTTTTGCTCCTCGGCAAATTGGCCGCCGCTTTCCTGTTCCAGCTGCTTTCCCATCTCCTTTTCATCCTGGCGGGGATCCTTTTCAACCTCTGGCTGGAAAAACATGGTTTTTCCCCTCGGATTCCGATCGGGGAAGCGTTCTCCATCCATTTCCTGATTACCGGCGTCGCCGTCATCTTTTCCCTTTGGTCCGCTTTTCTCTGGACGGTTTACCATTCATTGGGGAAATATCCCCAGTTGAAACATCTCCGGTGGCTGATCGTCTCGGCGATCTTCCTCCTATACTGTTACATTGAATCCCGTGTCATGAAACTGGATTTCGTCCATAAATGGATGGAACCTTCAGTGAAGGTTTCCGGCACCCCTTCCCTCAACTTCAGCGGCAAAGGCTGGTCGGTCGAAATCGACCACATGCCCATCTCCGTCGGCGGCCTGATTTATTTCATCTTATTGTCCCTCCTTTTGTTCTACGGCGCGAGCAAGCTGCTGGACAAAAAAGTGGAGGTGTGACCGCCGGTGGATAAAGAATACGAGGTTTCCAAACCGATCTATATGCAAATCGCCGAAAAAATTTTCCGGCGAATCATCCGTCAGGAAATCAAGCCCGGCGACAAATTGCCGTCGGTGCGGGAGATGGCCATACAAGCCGGGGTCAACCCGAATACGATCCAACGGACCTATATGGAAATGGAGAGGATGGGAATCGTGGAGACGAGGCGTGGGCAAGGGACGTTTGTCGTCGAGCGGCAGGAAATCGTTGACGAGCTGATGCAAACCATGCAGAAGGAAATCATCGGCCAATTCGTGAAAAATATGATGGAATTGGGGCTCGGCAAAAAGGAAATCGTAAAAAGTTTGGAAGAGTACCTGGAAAGGGGGGAAGACAAATGACCGTGCAATTTTCCGGGGCAACCAAAAGATACGGCTCGGAATATGCCCTGCGCGATTTCAGCTTCCGCTTTGACAAGGGAAAAATTTACGGGCTGCTCGGCCCGAACGGAAGCGGAAAATCCACTGCCCTGAAGATGGCTGCCGGCCTGGTCTACCCGAGCGCGGGGACGGTCGCCGTGGACGGCGAGCGGGTCACGAGGAAAATTTGCCGAAAAGTTGCTTATTTAACCGAATTGGATATGTTTTACGAATCCTTCACCGTTAAACAAATGGTCTCCTTCTACCGATCCCAGTTCCCCGACTTCGACCCGGTCAAAGCGCAAGAACTGTTGCGGGATATGGGGTTGCCGGAAAATAAGAAAATGAAACAGTTGTCCAAAGGAAACCGGGGCCGGTTGAAACTCGTGCTCGCCTTGGCGAGAAACGTGCCGGTCATCCTCCTGGATGAGCCCTTCTCCGGATTGGATGCCCTGGTCCGCGAATCGATCGTAAACAGTCTGCTGAACTACATCAATTTTCATGAACAGACCGTCATTATAGCCACCCACGAAATCGACGAACTGGAACCGATCCTCGACGAGGTGGTCGCCATCCGCAGAGGCCGGTTCCTCGATCATCAAGTCGTGGAAGCGTTGCGGGAAAACCAGGGGCTTTCCGTCGCGGAATGGTACAAAAGAACGATTCGGGAAAAAGGGAGTGAAGCGGTATGAAACCGGTTGTGGAACTGAAAAACGTCACAAAAATCATCGGCGGGAAAAAAATCATCGACAGCATCAGCTTTTCCGTGTACGAAGGGGAAGTATTCGGCCTGCTCGGCCCGAACGGGGCCGGGAAAACGACGACGATGCGCATGATGACCGGACTGATGCGCATCAGCTCTGGGGAAATTTTGATCAACGGGAGGAGCATTGCCAGCGACTTTGAAAATGCCGTCCGTCAGATCGGCGCGATCGTTGAAAATCCGGAAATGTACAAGTTTTTGACCGGCTATGAAAACTTGAAACAGGCCGCCCGCTTGGCAAAGGGCGTAACGAAAGAACGGATGGATGAAATCATCGATCTGGTCGGCCTGACCCCCAGGATCCATGACAAAGTGAAAAATTATTCCTTGGGCATGAGACAGCGCCTCGGCATCGCCCTCTGTCTTTTGCACGATCCGAAAATCCTCATCCTGGATGAGCCGACAAACGGCCTCGATCCCGCGGGAATCCGGGAAATCCGCAACTATTTGCGCTCCCTCGCCAGGGAGAAAAATTTGGCCGTCATCGTCTCCAGCCACCTGCTTTCCGAAGTGGAATTGATGTGCGACCGGGTGGCCATCATGCAAAAGGGCCGTTTGATCGACGTGCAAAAGGTGCACGGGGAAGGCGACGCGGAAAGGCAGACCTACCGTTTCACCGTCAATGACGCCGATCGGGCCGCAAACGTCCTGAAAAGCAAAGGAATCGAGGCGGCGGCCGACGGGCAGAAATTGGAGGCGGCCTTGGCGAAACAACAAGTTCCCGACGTCATCAAATGGCTGGTTGAAGAAAACTTGCTGATTTACGAAGTCAAACCTTTGCGGAAAACCTTGGAAGACCGGTTCCTGGAAATCACCGCGGCAAAGGAGGCAGCCGTCAATGGGTAACCTGATCGTAAACGAATTTGTCAAGATCTTTAAGCGAAAAAGCACCTATGCCATGTTCCTGTTTTTGATCCTGATCGTGGTCGGAGGAGGTTTTTTAACCAAATACCTCAATTCCCTCGACGAACCCGTTTCACAGGACAATTGGAAAGAGGAATTGGCCAAGGAAACCGAACAAATGAAAAAGGATTTGGAAGAAATGCCGGCATCCATGCGGGCGGCATTTGAAGACGAAATCGCCATCAACGAATACCGGATCGCCCATGACCTGCCCCCGTCGGACTACAATATGTGGAGTTTTATCGGCGATTCCGGAACCTACATCACGATCGTCGGCCTGTTTGTCATCATCGTCGCCGCCGGGATCGTCGCCAATGAATTCTCCTGGGGGACGATCAAATCGTTGATCATCAAGCCTTACAAACGATGGAAAATTTTATTGGCCAAATATGTCATGGTGCTGTTGTTCATGCTGATCGTCCTCGCCCTGCTCTTCATCAGCGCCGTGGCGGTCGGCGCCGTCCTGTTCGGCCCGGGCGACGGGGGAAGCCAGATCCATTTATCCTATGCCGACGGAAAAGTGGTGGAACAAAGCCAGCTGCTCTATTTGGCGAAGTCCTATTTGCTCAATTCCGTGGGCGTCCTGCTCCTCGCGACGATGGCCTTCATGATTTCGACCATCTTCCGCTCCAGCGGGACCGCCATCGGCATCTCCGTCTTCTTGCTGCTGGCGGGGGATACGATCACCTCCTTCTTCGCCATGAAATTCGATTGGGCCAAATACATCTTGTTCGCCAATACGAATCTGATGGCCTACCTGGAAGGGAAGCCGATGGTGGAGGGGATGACCATGGGTTTTTCCATCACGATGCTGACCATCTACTTCATCGTTTTTCAAGTGTTGGCTTTCCTCTTCTTTACAAAGAGGGATGTCAGCAATTGAATATTCGCTTTCCTGCCGTCAGCTGAACCAAGACGTGATCCGAACAACTTGCCATTGAAATTGAGGTTTTCCGCCCTTTCCCGAAGGTTTTCGGGAAAGGGCTCCTTTTTGCTGCAGCACTGAACGTGAAAGGCGTCGCATGAAAAAGAGCGCCAAACCTTTTTCCGCTGCTGGATTGAACGTGAACTTTCCTGTCCTTGATCCGGTTCCAGGAATTGCACGCTTTCAGCGACAATTATTGAAGGTGAATTTTCTTGTCCTTGACCTTCGGCCAAAAAAGAACAAGGTTATGGAAACCGTTCATGGTTTTGGGGCCTTATCCGGCCCAAGAAGCCGTCCATCGGACGGCCGTGGCTGTCCGGTTCATGGTTTTGGGGCCTTATCCGACCCTCCGGCGCGGAGTCGGGCAAACTTTTCGCCTCCTTCGCAAAGCATCCGATTCAAACCGAATGCAAAGCGTCCTTCCCCTTGGAGAGAAGGACGCTTTCTTTTTCAAAATTCCTTGGAAGCACCATGGGGATTAGCGGTTTTTTCGATCAACAGACCGGGCTGCGACTTTCGACCGTGACGGGAAAATTCGATATGCATTTTGCGTCCGCGACCAGATTGTCCAACTTCGGACGGCCGATGTTCGTCTTGTTCCTGCGCACGGATTTTCCAACATCGGAACGGCCGGCATTCGTCTGGTTTCTACAATCGGATTTTCCAATAGTCTTGTGCCCGTAATCGGATCTTCCGTTATCGGAATGTCCAACATTCATCCTGTTCCTTCCATCGTACTGTTCAACATCGGCCCCCGATGGTTCCATATTTTTCCCCAATGTCCAATATCCGGTCTAGTTTGTTCAACATTTCAGGAAGATTGTCCAACATCCTTTTTGACCGGAAAACCGGTTTGTCCAAAATAGTACCTGAACGGTTCAACATTTTAAAAAAATTGTCCAACATCGCTCGACAATGTCCATCATAAAGAGAAATTTGTTTAACATTTGAAAAATTTTGTCCATCATCAAAAGAAATATGTTCAAAATGGAAGAAAATTTATCCAACATCGTCAAAAAAATGTCCATCATCCCCTCATTTATGTCCATCATCGGTCGGAGCGTCCAAATAAGGGGGGATGAACCGATGCAAGAAAAAACCCCCTAAGGGGGAAATGGAACAGCCTGTCACTTATCGGGAACCATGATTCGAAAGCAAATCCTGCCGGAAGATCAATACGCCTTCCCGAACCAGCTCTTATTCCTGGCGATGATGGAGCCGTGGGTCGAATCCCAATAATCCACGGTGTAAGCATAGTGATAATTCATGATGCACTTTGTATAGTCGGAGGACGAATGATGGCCCGCGCCGAAATTGTGGGACAATTCGTGTTGGCCCGCATGCCATATTCCTTTGTAGGATTGGGTCCCGTTCACCAAGCTTACCGCCATTGTGGACGGGTTGCTGGAATAAACATAGGCGATTCCGCCTACGGACAGGATGTGGGAATCATTGGAAAATCCGATCAAAAAGTCGTAGTTATACTTCGAAGCCCAATCCTTCCGCAGATCATCCAGCAGCTGCTCGGGGCTCGAACCTTGGGAGGACCAGGAAATATACAGTTTGATATCCAGATCGAAATTGTGATCCCGGTTGAAGGCGTCGTCCATTTCTTCTACGAGGGTGGCAGCCGTGCTGGTCCAATTGGAATTCGCACTGCGGAATTCTTCATCGGCGGCGATGGCGACCGTGGCGACCCGGGCGCCGATGGCGGCCGTGTGAAAGGCGTCATCCCGGATGTTTTTTTCCAAGCTGATTTTGTCAAGCACGTTCCCTTCACCGTCCACAACCAGGGCCTGGGAGGTCCGTTCGATGGCGGGGGAAGCTTCCTCTGTTTTTGCCTGCAGGTCCTTCGGCTCGAGCGGGATCGAGTGAACGGCTTCACCTTCGCGGTTGTAAACCGTCAATTCTTTTTTGCCTTCGACGTGGATTTCCGGGGTGAGGGCGGAAGATTGTGAAGCGAGCAGAACGGCAGTAAAAAAGAGAAACAGCTTGCTCTTCATAAAATCGCCTCCCGATTTTGAATTAAATATAATATTCGGCAATTTTATGAAGATTCCTTTAAATTTTTTAATCTTTTTCCGATTTGGTAAATTCGACCCATTCTTCCTCTGGTCCGGTATCATCCACGATCAATAAATTTCCGGTCTTCTTATCGACAAAGATTTCCCTTCCGGGGAGCGTTCCGTCCCCTTCGCCGGTATAGGTTCGGGTGGACCGGATGTTGGCGAAGTCGATTTCTTCTTTGGAATGGACTTTTACAAACGTATATTTTTCCCCCTTATATTGGATCCAGCTGACGGGGAGCGCACAGTCCGCCTTTTCCTCCGCTGCCTGGTCTCCCAAGGATTCGGCCGACGTCCCTTGATCGCACCCTGCAACAGCCATGAGGCCAAGGATCAAAAGGACGTAGCGAAACAATATCCTTTTCATTCGCACACACCGCCTTTCCTCGTTTTATGAATTAGTCGAAAATAAATCCGGATGGTTACAGCTAATAGACGAAACTTTCGTTTGAATTGGAAAAATCTTAAATTTTTTACACATTAATTTCCCCTGCCTTTCTGTGACCCATCCACAGTCAAATTTTTTAAAAACTGACCGTTTTCTCCATGAAAATTTAAAAATCTATAAAGGAAAAAATAAAATTTTGTCGAATGGAAAAGATGAAATTAAGTTTTCCGACTGCCAGAGGGGGATCCTATGGAAAAATTCCTGAAACTTCTCCTCAGCCTATGCTTGTTTTTGCCGGCGTTGACCGTTCCGTCGGCCGCCGGCGCCGCATCCGCCAAAGAGATGTCCGTGCACTTTATCAACGTCGGCCAGGGAGATGCCATCTACATCAAAGCCCCTTACGGGGAAGACATCCTGATTGACGGAGGCCGGGACGGGGATAAGGTCGTTTCCTATTTGAAGAAGCAAAAGGTCAAGGATATTGAAATCATGATTTCCACCCATCCCGACGCGGACCATATGGGCGGTCTGGATGAAGTGCTGAAGGCCTACCGGGTCAAATCGGTTTACGCGCCGAAAGTCAGTCACACCACCAAAGTTTATCGGGACTTTCTGTATGCGGTGAAAAAAGAAGGGCTAAAAATCAAAACGGCCAGCAAAGGAGTCAAACTGGCCGTAAAGGGAACAACCGCGGCCTTCGTCGGGCCGGTAAAATCCTACAAAACGGATTTGAACAATTGGAGCGCCGTGCTGAAGCTCACTTACGGGAAAAAATCCTTCCTGTTTGCCGGAGATGCGGAAACGAAAGCCGAATCCGACATGATCCGGGCAAAGGAAAATTTGAAAGCCGACGTGTTAAAAGTCGGCCATCACGGGGCGAAAACCTCCACCAGCGAAGCCTTTTTAAAAGCGGTGAAACCGGCCTACGCAGTGATCAGCGCCGGCAAGGGGAACCAGTACGGGCACCCTTCCGCCGAAGTCTTGAACCGGTTGAAAAAATATAAAGTAAGCCTGTTCCGCACCGATCAGCAAGGAACCATTGTCGCAAAAACCGACGGGAAGAATATCCGTTTCAACGTAAAACCGGCCGGCACGGCCTCCGGTTCCAACCCGGCCTACAAATTGACGGCAAGCCTTGACAATACCCAGCCCAAGCAAAACGGCACCATCCGCCTCACGGTGAAAGGGTTGCCGAACGGGACGGATTTCCGGGCGGTCTTCCATTACAAAACAACGACGACCGCTTACAGCGGAAAAATCGGAACTCCCTTGGCCGTAAAAATCGGCCGTGCGACGAAAGGGTATAAAGTGATCATCGATGTTTCCGCCGTCTATAAAGGAAAAACCTATAAAACCCAAACTTTCTTTACCCCGAGATAGGTGGCGGAAGATGAAATACATCATTGATCATTTCGAGGAAAAGTTTGCCGTTTGTGAAGATCCGGAAGGGAGGCTGGTGGACATCGAACGAAGCAAAATCCCGAAGGAAGCAAAGGAAGGCGATGTATTAATCTGCAAAAACGGAAGGTTTGCCGTCGACAAAAAACAGACGGAAAAACTGAGAAGGGAAATTGAAAGGTTAATGGAAGAAGTCTGGGAAGATTGACCCTCAAAGAAATGGAAAAGAAGAACCGGCGGACCCTGCCGCAAACCTTGGCCCGCCGGTGCTTGCGCTTGAACCTTTTCCGTTCCCTCGCCGCTTCCGCAAAGGTGGACCGGAACTCCCGCTTTTGCCGGAAGACGGGCAAACGGGGAACGTTTTCCCCTTACCGCAGCACCGTCTTCCCCATCAAATACCGGTCCACTTCCCTGGCCGCCCCCCTTCCCTCCCGGATGGCCCAGACCACGAGGCTTTGGCCGCGCCGGGCATCCCCCGCGGCAAACACCCCATCCCGGTTTGTCCGAAAATCTTGAAAGCTCGCTTTGATTTTGCCGTTTTCGGCTTCCACCCCGAATTGCTCCAGCAGCCTGTCATCCGTCCCGGAAAAGCCGATCGCGACAATGACGCAGTCGGCCGGCCAAACCCTTTCGGTTCCGGGAATCGCTTCGAAAATGTAGCCGCCGTCGCCGGACGGCGTTTTTTTCATTTGAACGGTGTGGACCTCCTTGACGCGCCCCCGTTCGTCGGCGACGATTTTATCAGTTCGGATCAAATATTCCCGCGGATCGCTCCCGAAAAGGGCCATCGCTTCCGCATGGGCATAGTCCACGGTAAAGACGTTCGGGTCGGCCGGCCAAAGGTTGTCTTCCGTACGGAAGCGGGGGAGGGGCGGATGTTTGCCGAATTGGACGACGCTTTTACAGTTTTGCCGCAGAGCGGTGGCGACGCAGTCCGCCCCCGTTTCTCCCCCGCCGATTACGATCACCCGTTTTCCTTCCGTATCGATGAAACCGTCTTCCGTACGGTCCGGGTCCAAAAGCCTTTTCGTGGCGCCGGTCAAAAAATCCATCGCCATATGGACCCCTTTGGCATCGGCTCCTTCGATATTCAAAGGCCGATGTTTTTGGGCGCCGGTGCAAAGGATGACCGCATCATATGTGCGCAGGATGTCGTCGGCTGAAATATCCTTCCCGACTTCCGTGCCGGTGACAAAAACGACCCCTTCTTCCTCCAACAGCCGGATCCTTCTTTCCACCACATCCTTTTCCAGCTTGACGTTGGGGATCCCGTACATGAGGAGCCCTCCCGGCCGGTCCGCCTTTTCAAAAACGGTGACGGCATGCCCCCGTTGATTCAACAGGTCGGCGGCCGCAAGGCCGG
This sequence comes from Caldibacillus debilis DSM 16016, assembly GCF_000383875.1. NCBI lineage: Bacteria > Bacillati > Bacillota > Bacilli > Caryophanales > Bacillaceae > Caldibacillus > Caldibacillus debilis. The sequence goes on from NZ_KB912902.1 coordinate 186,910, forward strand.
CAGGCCCAGACCCGATGACGGCCACCCTTTTTCCGGTCCGATGTTCCGGAATCCGTGGCCGGATCCATCCCATCTCAAACCCTTTATCGATAATCGCCCGCTCGATGGCTTTGATGCTGACCGGCCCGCCGGAGATGGCCAGCGTGCAGGAGCCTTCGCAGGGGGCGGGGCAGATCCGCCCGGTAAATTCCGGAAAATTGTTCGTCAAAAGCAGCCGTTCCAACGCCTCTTTCCATTTTCCCCGGTAGACGAGATCGTTCCATTCGGGGATCAGATTATGGATCGGGCATCCTGCGGCCGCCCCGCCGATTTCCATTCCGATATGGCAAAACGGGGTCCCGCAATCCATGCAGCGGGCCGCCTGCCGTTTCAAGGCGTCTTCGGAGAAGGGAAGGCTGATTTCCTTCCAGTCCCTGATCCTGGTTTTCGGATCCCGTTCCGGCTGCTCCTCCCGTTCATATTCCAAAAAACCGGTCAGCTTTCCCATTTTCCCCACTCCTTTCCTTATCCGTTCCGTGCCCCGCCGGCCATGTTCGCCTCCCTTTCCTTCCCGTGCACCGACAAAAAGGCCTGGTAAAGGGCTTCCTCCTCCCCGGCACCAGCCTTCCGCCGGATCTCCATTTGCCGCAGGATCTTTTTATATTCGCGGGGGATCACTTTCACCCAGCGGTCCTGCCATTCTTTCCAATTCCGCAAAACCGCGGCCGCTTTTCGGCTTCCCGTATATTTGCAATGATTTTGAAGGAGCCGGCGGACCTCCTCGATTTCCTCCGGATCATCCAAAGGTTCCGCATCGGCCATTTCCGTGTTGCAATTGGCCAAAAATTCATCGGGATTCTCCGGAAAAACCCAGGCGATGCCCCCCGACATGCCGGCGGCAAAGTTTTTTCCGACATCGCCGAGGATGATCACCCTTCCCCCGGTCATATACTCGCAGCCGTGGTTGCCGATCCCTTCCACGACCGCCGTGGCCCCGCTGTTCCGGACGGCAAACCGTTCCCCCGCCCGTCCGTTGATATAGACTTCTCCGCCGATGGCTCCGTACAATGCCACGTTGCCGGCGACGACATCCTCCCCGGCGAAGGAAGGTCCCGCTCCCTTCACGATGAGTTTTCCGCCGGACAGCCCCTTTCCCAAATAATCGTTCACGTCGCCTTCGACGAAGAGGGTGATTCCCTTCGGCAGAAAGGCGCCGAAGCTCTGGCCGGCCGATCCGCGGAAGCGCACGGTGATGGTATCGTCGGGCAAGCCATTTTCCCCGTATCTTTTGGAAATTTCACTTCCGATCAGCGTGCCGGCCGCCCGGTCCGTATTCCTGATGGGCAAAGTTAGGCGCACCCGCGTTTTCCCTTCCAGGGCGGGCTTGACTTGGGGCAGCAGTTTTTGCCAATCGAGGGTGCGTTCCAGCTGATGGTCTTGCAGCCTGGAAAAACGCCGGTTTTCCCCGGGCCGATGCAATAACCGTTCCACTTCCAAAAATTTCGCCTTCCAGTGCTCCTTTGCCCGCGGGCTCACCCGAAGGACATCCGTCCTCCCCACCATTTCGTCCACGGTCCGAAAGCCGAGCTCGGCCATGATTTCCCGGACTTCCCGGGCGACGAAACGGAAGAAATTCATCACGTATTCCGGCTTCCCCGCAAATTTTTCCCGCAACGCCGGATTCTGGGTGGCGATCCCGACGGGGCATGTGTCGGAATGGCAAGCCCGCATCATGATGCAGCCCAAGGCGACGAGGGGCGCGGTGCCGAAACTGAATTCTTCGGCTCCGAGCAGCGCCGCGATGACCACATCCCTTCCCGTCATCAATTTTCCGTCCGTCTCCAGCACCACCCGGTCCCGGAGGCCGTTAAGGATCAGCGTTTGCTGGGCCTCCGCCAACCCGAGCTCCCAAGGCAGCCCGGCATGTTTGATGCTCGTCTTCGGAGAGGCCCCGGTGCCGCCGTCGTGTCCGCTGATCACGATCACATCCGCCTTCGCTTTGGCGACGCCTGCGGCGATCGTCCCGACCCCCGCCTTGGCGACGAGCTTCACGCTGATCCGCGCATTCCGGTTGGCGTTTTTTAAATCGAAAATCAGCTGGGCCAAATCTTCGATGGAGTAGATGTCATGGTTGGGGGGCGGGGAGATCAGCCCGACGCCGGGCGTGGAGCCCCGGACCTTCGCCACCCAAGGATACACCTTCTTCCCCGGGAGCTGTCCCCCTTCCCCGGGCTTGGCGCCCTGGGCCATTTTAATTTGAAGCTCCTCGGCATTCACCAGGTAATGGCTGCTCACCCCGAAACGACCGGAGGCGATTTGCTTGATTTTGCTTACTCTCCGGTCCCCGTTTTCATCCGGCAGATACCGTTCCGGATCTTCTCCCCCTTCGCCGCTGTTGCTCTTTCCCCCGAGGCGGTTCATGGCGATGGCCAAGGTCTCGTGGGCCTCCTTGCTCAAAGAACCGAAGGACATCGCCCCCGTTTTAAACCGGCGGAGAATCTTTTCCTCGGGTTCCACCTCATCGACGGGTATCGGTTCCCCCTTCGGCGCAAATTCGAACAGATGACGGATGAAACGGAGCCCGTCATTTGCGGCTTTGGAAAATTCTTTATAAAGCCCGTAATCCCCTTTGCGCACCGCCCATTGGAGGGTATAGATCGCCTTCGGATGGAAGGCGTGGTCTTCTCCCGATTCCCGCCATTGAAAATCGCTCCCCGGTTCCAACGGCCCTTCCGGGCTTTGGAAGGCGGATTCGTGGCGCAGCCTCGCTTCCTTTTCGATCACGTCCAAGCCGATCCCCCCGATCTGCGACGGGGTCCCCGGAAAATAGCGGCCGATCACTTCATCGGAAATGCCGACGGCCTCAAAAATTTGCGCCCCACGGTAGCTTTGCACCGTCGAGATTCCCATTTTCGCCATCACTTTTACGATGCCGTCCGTTACCGCCCGGACATATCTTTTTACGGCTTCTTCATAGCTGAACGGAAGGGTTCCTTCCTTGATCAATGCAAAATAGGTGGCAAAGGCCAAATAGGGATTCACTGCATCTGCGCCGTATCCGATCAGCGCGGCGAAATGGTGGACTTCCCGGACCTCGCCGGATTCGGCGATGAGGCTCGTTTCCAGGCGCAGCCCCCGCTTCAGCAAATGATGGTGCACGCTGCTTACCGCAAGCAACGCCGGGACGGGGACTTTCGTTTCATCCCTATCCCGGTCGGACAGGATCAACAGGTCCGCGCCCTCTTTTACCGCCTGTTCCGCTTCTTCGGCCATTTCCGCCAATCTTTTTTCCAAGCTCCCTGTAAAGACGGCGGAAATGCATCGGCTCTTAAATCCCGGGATCCTGTTTTCCTTCAGCCGGGCCAGCTGGCCGTTGGTGAGGACCGGGGTATCCAGCTGGATCCGTGCGCAGTTTTTCCTTCCCGGTTTCAGCAGATGCCCCTCTTTTCCCAAATAGGTGACGGTGGAAGTGACCATCTGTTCCCGGATCGGGTCGATGGGCGGATTGGTCACCTGGGCGAATGATTGCTTAAAATAGTTGAACAGGGACTGGGGGCGGCCGGAAAGCACGGCGAGCGGAGCGTCGTACCCCATGGATCCGACCGGATCCTTTTTCTCGACGGCGAGGGGAAGCAAATATTTATGGATCTCTTCATACGTATAACCGAAGGCCCTTTGGAGCGTGTGCAAGGACGGAAGGGATTCGGGTTCCTCCGTCCCCTGTTCCAGGCGGATGAGACCGGAATCGAGCCACCGCTGATACGGAAAGCGGCCGGCCAATGTCTCTTTGATCTCCCCGTCCGGGACGATCCTCCCCTCTTCCAAGTCGATGAGGAGCATCCTGCCCGGGCTCAGCCGTTCTTTATATAAAATTTTTTCCGGCGGCAGTTCGATCACTCCGGCTTCCGAGGAAAAAATGATGTGATCATCGGTCGTCACCCAATACCGGCCGGGCCGGAGGCCGTTCCTGTCCAAAATTGCGCCGATTTGCCTCCCATCCGTAAACAGGATGGCCGCCGGACCGTCCCAAGGCTCCATCAGGAGGCTGTGGTACCGGTAGAAGGCCCGCTTCTTTTCCGTCATCCCGGGATCCCGCTCCCAGGCCTCCGGAACGAGGACCATGGCCGCATGGGCAGGGCTCAAACCCGCCATCACGAGGAATTCAAAGGCGTTATCGAGGATGGAGGAATCGCTCCCGTCGGTGTCCAAAACCGGCAGCACCTTCTCCGCATCCTCCCCGAAGCCGTCCTCGGCCAGTTTCCTTTCCCTCGCCCGCATCCACTGGACGTTTCCCTGCAGGGTGTTGATCTCCCCGTTGTGGAGGAGAAAGCGGTTGGGATGGGCCCTTTCCCAGCTCGGGAAGGTATTCGTACTGAACCGGGAATGGACGAGGGCGAAAGAAGATTCGAACCTGGGGTCCCGGATATCCAAATAGAAGGCGTCGAGCTGTTCCGGGGTCAAAAGCCCTTTATAGACGATGGTTCTGGATGAAAGGCTGGCAAAATAGAACTGCTTCCTCTTTCCTGCCTTCCCCAGCTTCTCCGCCCGCCTTCGGATCACGTACAGTTTCCGCTCAAAGCCGCCCGGGCCGCCGGAAGGCTCGCCCGCACCGATGAAGACCTGGCGGATCGCAGGACATTCCTTCGCCCTTCCGTCAAGGATCTCCATATCGACCGGAACCGTCCGCCAGCCGATGAGGATCTGCCCTTCTTCTTCGATTACGGATTCGATTTCCTTTTCCAATTTCCGGATGTCCGCATCCCGATCGAAAAAAATCATCCCGACGCCGTAGCGGCCTTTTTCCGGAAGCTTCCAATCCCCGCATGCGTTTCTGAAAAACCGGTCGGGAATCTCTATCATCAAACCGGAACCGTCTCCGGTATTTCCGTTTTTTCCCCCGCGATGGTCCAATTGCCGGAGAATTTTCAGCCCGTTTATCACCACATCGTGACTTGCCGTCCCCTTCATGTGGGCGTACAGCCCGATGCCGCAGGCATCGTGTTCGAAGCCGGGACGGTACAATCCTTGCGCTTCAGGCCATTGATGGAAGCCCATCGGAACTCCCCCCTCGAATAAGGTTTCCATAGACACGAAAAGCCGCAAAACAGCGGCTTGCCGAACACCAGGCCGATCCGGCTTATCCCTTTCGGATTCGGAATAACCGTGATCTTTCAGAGATTTTAGTTAATTCCAATTATATCTTCACAAATTTATATAAACAATATATTATATTTATAAGTTTAATCTAAACTTTAGATGAATGGAGAGAACCGCATGGAGCTTCGCCAGCTGCGTTATTTTGTCGAAGTGGCCGAGCGGGAACATGTGACCGATGCCTCGCTTCATCTGCATGTGGCCCAATCGGCGGTCAGCTATCAGATCGCCAAACTCGAGGAAGAACTCGGCGTCCGGCTGTTCGAACGGACGGGAAGAAACGTGAAGCTCACCCGGATCGGCGAAGTCTTTTTGTTCCATGTCAAACAGGCGCTGGCGGCCATCGACGAAGCGAAGGCAAAAATCGCTGAATACTTGGATCCGGAACACGGCACGATCCGGGTCGGCTATGCGTCCAGTTTTGCCAATTACATCTTGCCGACGGTCCTTTCCTCCTTTGCGGCGGAACATCCGGAGATCTCCTTCCATTTGCGCCACGGTTCCTACTATGGCTTGATCGATGAAGTGAAGAACGGGGAAATCAATCTGGCCTTTTTGGGACCCGTCCCCGACGATGAAAACTTGGAATCCCATGTGCTGTTTGCGGAAAATTTCGCCGCCCTTCTCCCGGTCCGGCACCCGTTGGCCGAACAAACGGGGATCGATTTGAACGAATTGCAAAACGACCCCTTCGTTCTCTTCCCGAAGGGGTATGTCTTCCGACAAATCGTGATCGACGCCTGCAAACAGGCCGGCTTCATGCCCAAAATCGCATCGGAAGGGGAAGACATGGACGCCGTAAAGGGATTGGTGTCCGCCGGGATCGGCGTGACCTTGCTGCCGGAAAACTCCCTCTACGAAAACGTGCCCCGGCTGACGAAAAAAGTGCCGGTTCTGTTCCCGGAAGTCCGGCGGTCCGTCGGCATCATCACCCCGAAAAACCGGGAGCTCTCCCCGGCGGAAAACGCCTTCCGCCAATTTACGATCCGGTTTTTTTCCCAGCTGGAGAAATTTTAAGGGAGAAAGGATGTTGCGCCGAAGGGGGATCTCTAACTTATTTTTCCCGACTTTTACAGTTCTAGAAACAAAAATTCCCCGAAAACAGCGTCATTATCGCGTTTTTGGGGAGTTCTTTATTTTTGGGTATGTAGATATGTTTTCGTCCTTTTATCTTTAACACCATATGCGGGGATATCTTCTAGCCCAAATGCCTTTAAAATATCAGAAAATACGTCGCATCAAATTGGGCCTTTGTTAAGTAAAATTGTCCATACATGGCGGCGATATCTTTGCTAACAAATCATTCAGCAATATCCACCATTTTATTTTTATATTTTTTTCACTCAAAAACAAAAGCGCCAGGCCCAACGGTCATCACCGTTTTCTCGGCCTGGCTAAATCGAAGGAAGAATGGGAGAAGATCTTTCCGGTTTAAAAATCCAAGTCCAAATCTTTCAAGACATCCCCTTCCTTGCTTTGGGCCCGCGTTTCCAGCTCTTCCTTCTTCAAAACGGATTTTTCGTAGATTTTGAAGAAGGGGTAGTACATGAGGATCGCAAGGCCGAGGATGACCGGAACAAGCAATACGGCCTTCCAATCCAGCGTCACCAAATACTGGGCGATCGGTGTCGGCATGCCGCCTACGCTGGCGATCGGCGCCCTTACCCATCCCATGTCGAATATGAAATAGGTAAACATGCCCAAGAGCGGGGTGCCGATTACAAAGGGCAGAAACAAATACGGATTGTACACGACCGGAAAACCGTAAACGACAGGTTCTGAAATATTGAAAAACGCGGGGATGATGGTTGCCTTGCCGGTCGCTCTCAACGTTTTCGACTTGCTGAACAAGGCCAGTATCGCCAGGGCGCCGGTCAAACCGGATCCGGTACACGCCAAGAAGTAGCCCCACCAGTTTTCCGTGAATATGTATTGCGGCACTTCCCCGGCGGAAAATGCGGCGGCGTTTTCGGCCAAATAATGGGTCATGAACGGCAGGGTGAAGCCGACCAGGATCGCATACCCGTTCAACCCCAAAAACCAGAACATCATTTCAAACAATGAGACCAGGAAGACGCCCAAATAACTGTCGATTCCTTTGACCGCGGGAGCGAACATGGTCGTGAATACTTCCGGCAAAATTTGTCCCCCTGACAGGGAAATCACCGTTTGATTGATGATCATGCTGGCGATGATGATGACCAAGAGCGGGAGGATCGCTTCGAAGGTTTTGCCGATCATATCCGGCAAGCCTTTTATCCGGATCGTGATTTTCTTTTCCACTAGCCATTTCATCGCTTCAACGGCAAACATGGAGGCAAAGATCGAAACAAAAAGCCCTCTGGAGTCAAGAAATGCAAAATCAAATTTCCCGTCTTCATATCTTCCGCACAGGATGACGGTGGCCAAAACGCCTCCGATAATGGCGTGCAGCGGCGGAAGATCCAATCTTCTCGCGTGGGTGTACGATATGGAAACGGCGCTGTAGATCGCCAACAGGCCGAAGGTGAAATTGAAAGGCAGATTCAGCAGCGCGGAATGCCTGGTGAAAAACTCATGGACCGGGCTGCCTTCCGGAAAAAAGTTCCCCACTCCGGCGATGATCAATGAAATCGAACCGACCATCAGGATCGCCATCAAGCTGATCATTCCGTCTTTGATGGTCGCGATATGCCTTTGGTTCTCAATTCGGGTGGCGATCGGCGTCAGATGCTTTTCCAAAAAATTTATAAATCCATCCGCTTTTGCGCTCATCCTCTTCAACTCCTTTGTATGATGAATCCGTTCGAATTCCTCAATCCCATCGGCGGCCGGGGGCGCTTCCCCGCCCGGTCCGAAACGGCTCCGAAGGGTTTGACGGGCGTGTGGCCGCCGGCAAAAGGACACGTCCCATCCGCGAAGACGGCAAAAGGGAATGATGGGAATCCGGCTGCCGGCGATCAGCTTTCCGGTGTCTTCGCGAAAACGATTGATCTGGGAATGAGGGGAATAGGGTTGCCGGCGATCCCCTTTCTTTGCGGCAATTGCCCATCAATCAGGAAAGGGATTGACTTTCATGGCGAAGAGCTGATAAATGCCGGCATATGAACTGCGAACAATAATATGAAAGGGACTGATCCGCTTTTGCCGACAATGGCAGCGTTATCATTTTTCCGATGCGTTGGGCGATTCCGATCCAAACGCTCGCCCAACCTTCTGCGAACGACGGGAAAAACGGTACGGAAGCTTTCGAATTCTGCGCCCTGCTTTCCATCCCCCTTTACGGACGATGGGTCAGGACCAGTCGGATCGCCTGTTTCAGGATGTTTCCCCCGTTGACCATCCCGTAATCTTGGGTGTCGATGATGCCGATGGGTTTATTATGCTCGTCACAAATCTTTTTCAGATTTTCATATAAATGTTTGATCTGCGGCCCGATCAATACCACATCATAATCGGCCACATATTCCCGCAGCTCCCCGGCCGGCCTCGCATCAATCTTTACATCGGTATTCGCGAGGGACTGGCTGTTTTTCGCAATTTCCCGCATTTTTGCGACCATGATGCCGGTGGAGGCCCCCAAATTGCAGACGAGCAGCACATGCAATCTTGGCAGGTCCATCCGCCCATCACCTCCTTTCATGCCGGAATGGTTTCCCGCGCTTATCCGCGGATGAAAAGAATTTGTAAAAGTCGGGCACAAAACCGCTCCATTACCGGAAGGCTTTATCCCCTCGGCCGGGGGCAGGATTTTACACAAACGGGAGGGCTCGGCCCTATCCGCGCCCCTTCAGCGCTTTATACATTTCCATCATTTCTTCGGCAAAGGTTTTGGCCAGGATCGTATTCATCATATTGTCTTGGGCATGGGTCAGCAAAACGGAATAGCCGATTTCTTCCCCGTTCGCTTCCTTGACCAGCAATTCCGTGTGCACATTATGGGCTTTATTCAATAAGTCGGAAGCCTCTTCTATGGTTTTTTCGGCTCCGGCATAATCATCGTTTCTGCACAGCTTCAGGGCCTCCATCAATTTGGCGAACGCCTCCCCTGAAAAAGCGATGATCCGGAAACAAGCCTCTTCAAGATTCAGCTTTTCGTTGTTTGCACCTTGTTCTCCCGTATTCATCGAAACTCCTCCTACAGCTCGGATGCAGCGTCCTGATCAATCAGCAGGGTGCTATTTCTATGGATTTTTGCGATCGTGGCGGGTATTTCCTCGGAAACATCCTCCCGGATGATCCGTTTGATCACTTGCGCCTTCTGTTTGCCCGACGCAATCAGGATCAACCGTCCGGCCTCCAAAAAATGCTTCAAACCTAAAGTGATTCCCTTTTCCAATGCCACTTTTTCAGGGAAGTATTTTTGGGCCGTCCGTTTCGTCGTTTCCGTTAAATCGACGACATGGGAAGTTTGGCTGAAGCTGGTCCCGGGTTCATTCAACCCCAAATGGCCGTTGATGCCGATCCCCAGGACCGCCAAATCGATCGGACCGTGCTCGGCGATGAAACGGTCCATCTTTTTGCATTCCCCTGTCAAATCCGGATTTCGGGCGTTAAATTCGATAATTTGTTCGTCCCTGATGGATGCCGGCTTATACAGCCATTCATGCATAACATATTGGCAGCTGCCGGGCGTATCCTTGTCCATTCCCACCCACTCGTCCAAACCGATGAGGGTGCATGTCAACGGGCTCCCTTTTCGCCGGGACAAGGCGGCGGAAAGGATTTGATAGGCCCTCCTCGGCGTATCGCCGGAGGGCAAGCAGATCAATTTTCCGGACGGATCGGACATACAAGATAAGATTTCGTCAGCCAAACGTTCGGACAGCGCATCATAGTCGGAAAAGATTTCAATGTCCATAAAGGTCAGCTCCAGTGCCCGACATATTCCTTATACATTTCCAAGAGTTCATCCACCAATTTCGCCGCGAGCGAATAGGAATTGACGAGCGGGTGGATCATCAATGCCTCGACCGCTTTCAGCCGGTTTCTTTCATGAATGGCCTCCACCGTCAATCGTTCAAACCGCTTGATCGTCTTGATGATATGCATTTGCAGTTCGGGGACGTCTTCGATTTTTCTCGGTCTGCAGACACCTTTTTCGATTTCGCAGGTGATTTCAACCACATCGTCATCCTGTAATCCCGGAATCGCCCCGTTGTTTGGAACCATCAGCGGCATGACGGTTTTTTTGCCGCCGTGATAAGCCTTTATGAATTCCAAGGCGACGGCGGAATAGCCTCCTTCATCCGGGGCATCGAGAAATTCCTGAAACGTGGGGATCGGGAATTGTTCCGGCCTCGTTTCTCCGGATTCGATGGCAAAATAACTCTTTTCCCGTTCCACAATATGCCGGATATAGACATCAAAGATCCGTTCCGGATCCTGGGTATCCAGTCGGTTGATTTCCGCTATCATCCGTTTGTTGATGTCCCGGATCAATTCCCCTCTGGCACCGCCGTGTTCCTTGATGGAACGGATGACCTTGTCGTTGTAGAAGAAGAAGTATAAATATTCATTCGGCAATTCATGATTCAAGATGGAAACCAATTCTTTATCGAACAACCGCATATCGGTCTTCACATAAAGGTCGGGATGGTTCAACAATTCATCCATGACCGGCCGCCCATTGATCTTTGCGTCCCGGTAAAAGGACAGATGGTTCAATCCGTAACAGGTAATATCGAATTCCTCATGGGAAACGCCAAACAGCTGCTCCAATGTCCGGATAAAATGGGGCGGGCCGTCGCAGATCCCATACACATTGCCGTATCCCGCCGTCCGCAGCGCCTGCGTGACGAGGCCGGACGGGTTGGTAAAATTAAAGATGAGCACATTCGGATCCGAAAGCTTGCTGATCATTTCGCAATATTCCAATAAGGCGGGGATGGAACGGAGGGACATGGCAAATCCGCCGACCCCGGTCGTCTCTTGACCCACCAGATCATACTTTTGGGCCAATTTTTCGTCCATATACCGGCTTTCGTCCTGTCCGACCCTCAACGTCGTAATGACATAATGGGCACCCTTGACAGCATCTTCCGCATCGGTGGTCGTCCAAAAATGAATATCCGGATCGACGGCATTGGCCACATATTTCGAAAGTCCCCCAAAAATCCTCAGCTTCTCGGGATCATTATCCATAAACACAATCTCATCCACGTTGATCGATTTGGCGTTGGCAACCAAGGATTTTGCCAATAAGGGAGACCGAACGCCTCCTCCTCCCAATACAACCAATTTCATCTCTTTCTTCCTCCTTAAATAAGATCCAGATGTTTCGCGATCAGATGATAGACATCCCGCTTATTGGCGGAACGGATGATCCGGTCGACCGTGTTTTGCTGGTTTGCCAGTCTGATGATCTTCTCCGTGAGATTCAAATACCCTTTCGTTTCCTTTAATGCCAGGGTAATGATGACAAAAACCGGAACGGCAAAACGGTCATGAAAATCGATTCCTTTTTCCAAAGTCAGGACGCTCATGGAATTTTCATTGACCCCGTCATCCGGGCCGGCATGGGACAACAGGACTTTCGGGGCGATGGACATATAGGGGCCGTAATCTTCCAGATTTTGAATGATTTTTTCCGCATAGGTCTCTTTGATGTATCCTTTTTCCAAAAGCGGTTTCGCCCCTAAATAAATCGCCTCTTTCCAAGTCCTTGCTTTTTCGCCGATCCGGATTTCATCCTTGGAAAATTCCAGCCTGAAGCGCTTTTCCTGTTGATATTGTTCCTTTTCCTGATCACTCAACAGTTCGACCAACAGATCATATTGAAGTTTATAGATATCCTTGATCTCGCAAGATTCTTGGATGACATGGACGAGCCTTTCTACCTTGGCCACATGGTTTTGGGTCCGTTTGTTAAAGTTAAGATGGAGCCTCGCCTTTAATTTCTCCACGTCTTCCTGGGTAACGATGCTGTTGATCCGGACGACCTTCTTCTCGTCAATATCGGGCAAATCGACGGTGCTGATGACCAGGTCATAGTTTTCGACGACGGAAGGATGGATTTCCCTGACCGGCAATGTATCGACATGTTTGATATTGAACAGCTTCGTGACCGACATGGCCAAATATTTGGAGATTGCGACCCCTTCGATACAGACGACCAATATTTTGGGCAAATCTTCGTTTCTGGGAATCTTTTCTATCATTGCCGCAAAATAGATGGTCAAGTAGGAAATTTCATGATCGTTGATTTCAACATCGTATTCCGTCCCGATTTCTTGGCAAATGGATTTGACCGTCAAAAAAAGCCGCCGGTGCTTTTGCACGATCTCATCAAAGAGGGGATTTTCCAATGTGATGTTGAACCGTATCCGATTGATCATCGGTTCGATATGTTGCAGCAATAATTTTTTCAATTCACTTGTCTGTTCGCGGAAGCGGACTTGATAAGCTTCTTCCACTTTGCCGATCAGTTTGTCGGCCAGTTCGGAAAAATTCCCCGGCCTTTTCCGGTTTGCCTTAACGGTTTTCATGCTTAAAATGATGGATGTCAGATAGGCGACTTCCTTTTCATTCGTAATAATTTCCGGATGCCTTTCCTTCAGTTTCTCCAGCAAGGTGAAGGAAATCCGATAGATTTGCCGGTTGACCGGGTGATGCGGGATCAGATCTCCATTTAAACCCGTCGGATCCGTCGAACGATTGATCAAGCGGGTGAAATAAACGGTCAATATTAAAAACGACCGGTCATCGTATGTACAGCCCAATTCGTTTTCCAAAAACAAAATCAAACCGCGGATATATTGCAGATCTTCTTTATTAAAGACATGCCTGAACACTAAGCCGCCTTCGCCGGTCGAGGTTTTGCCCAATTCCATGTAATTGTAAAATTCATTCATGCTCAATCTTTCACAGAAGAGGTTGGCGAACTCCAGGATCCTTCGATTCTCATCGCCGGTCACAAACACCCCTTTCCGTTTTACCCAGTTCAGCTTTAAGCCCTTTTCCTCAAGGGGCGTTTTGATCTCGGCCAAAAAATTGATAATCGCCGTCCGTGAAGCGTTCAAGGTGATTTCAAAAAAGGAAATCGGGATTTCCTTTTGATGGATCAAAAGATTTAAAACGATGAACAACTTCATTTCTTCTTTTGAATAAATTCTTTTATAAGGATTTTCCTTGCGGAAGTATTCCGCCAAAAAGTTTACGGTTTTCTCCTCTTTATCAATTTTTACCCCCTTCAAATGATGCCTCTGCAAAGGCGAAAGCCGGTTTTTCCGCAAAAATGAATCGATTTTTTGCAAATTATAGCGAACCGAACGGCTGGAAGATTTGGTGAATTCGGCCAGATCATGGACGGAAATATAATCATCTTCCGTATAAAGCTTTTTCAGGATTTGGACAGCCCTCGTGTTCAGCATGTGCCCTTCCCTCCGCAGTTTAACTATATCATCGATTAAAAAGCGCTTACAATAGCGGCCGATAACACAAATTGTCCAATTGCTCCGGAAAAAAATCCAATTCTTTGGTTGAGCGGCAAGGGGCCGTCGGCCCTTTTGAATCACGGATTGTTGATCCGATTCTTCCAGGCGTACGGCCTGCACTCGGCCCGGCAACGGTTTGCGCATTCCGAAACGTTTATTTGATTTTCTATGGCTTTTTCATTGATGGCCCGCCACTCCCGGAACCTAGTCTCCCATTTGCGGCGAATGTTCACGGCGTCCCGGCCAGTTTCTGCCGAAACGCAAGATGGATTTTTGGCGCCTGCCGTTTTCCCCCGGGAACGGCGTTCCCCGTCAATCGGAAATGTGCCGAGGCGGATTTTTGGCAAAGGTGTGTAAAAAATAGTTTACATTTTGTAAAAAATATATTACAATCACCTATGCAGGGGGTGATCAACCTGAGATGAAAAGAAGCGGGCAACTGAAAAATCGAATTAGCGTCCTAAGGGCCGAAAAAAAATGGACCCAGCAGGATTTGGCCGACAAAGTCGGCGTCACGAGGCAAACCATCGCTTCCATTGAAGCGAACCGTTACAATCCGTCCCTGATCTTGGCCTTTGAAATTGCGGCCGCCTTCGGAAAGGAAATACAGGAAGTTTTTGAATATCAATTATTGGAAAAGGGGGAATAACTAGGATGGATGCGATCGCCATCGGTTTATCGGTTATCGGGCTTGCCGCCGTCATCTTCTCGTGGCATTTCATCAGAAGGGAAGGGGGAGACGAAAGGGGGGATAAAATACTGGGCGTCGCAGGAATGACCGTTTATTCGGCCTTTTTGTTCGGGTATCTGATCATTTTTATGATCAACATCATACGCCCGTTGAACGGGGAACAATTTCAATTCGCCTTGACTTGTTTATTCGCATTGGTCGTCATCTCCTATTCAGCGGCAATCATGGTGCTGAAAAGGCGCTATTAGCTGATCGGAAGACCCCTGTCAAGCGGAAAACCGTCTGTTGCCAAATCAGGATAAAGAAAGGAAATCAATCCGGTCAAAAACGGGGATGTCGCGCACGAACGAAGGAAACCGGCACCGTTAATGACAAGGCCGGTTCCTGCCGCGGAAACCTTGAACCGCTCCGTTGAACAGGAAAAATGCATAAACGGTCCGGCGGCCAAGGCTTATTTTTAAGAGTCGACACCGTTCCCCGGGGTTTCGTCGTTGCAGCTCAAATTGTCACATCAATTAAATCTCAAGGACCGCCTCTGTCCTCCGCAGATCCGTTCATCACCAATTATCGTACCACCAACCAATTCCACATCGATCGCCTCCGTCCTCCCCCGTTCCTGCCGTTTGCAGCCGGATGCCGGACAGAGGCATACGGAAAGGAGCGGGCCGATGCGCGAGCGTTTCAAGAAACTCCGGCTGCGGGGAACAGCAGGAAAGCTGGACGTGTCAAGGAACCGGGGAAATCGGCAAAACGCCGCGGCACTTCCTTGGCACGTTTTCGCTGCCGATTTGAACGCTTTGACGGCAAACCGGCCGAAAGCGATCCTCCCGGGCAAAGACCTTCCCTCTGTCGGTTCATCACCGTTTTGTCAGGACTTGCACCCGTCAACATGGATTTATCTTCATACTTTCCTCATTTCATGAACGCCGCAGCACTCAATTTTCTTCGTTATTCCCTTGCAGGAAAAGCAGGATGAAATTAATAAGCTCAAATACCGAGATCAATGCGGCCGCCACATACGTCCAAGCCGCAGCTCCCAGCACTTTGTTTACTCCCCGCTCCTCATCATTCCGAATCAAACCTTCCGCCAGGATAAAGTTTTTCGCGCGGGCGCTCGCGTTAAATTCGACCGGCAATGTAATCAATTGAAAGGCCACCGCAAAGGAGAAGAAGAGGATCCCCAAACCGAGGAGCGAAAATTGCTTTAACAAAAATCCCGCCAACAAAAGGAACGGCGCGATTCCGGAAGTAAAGTTAACGATCGGAAACATCCGGTGTCGTAAGACCAATGCCCCGTACGCTTCCTTGTGCTGAACCGCATGGCCCACCTCATGGGCCGCCACGGAGACGGCGGCAATCGAACGGCCGTAATAAACCGGTTCGGATAAGCGGACGGTTCGGGTAATCGGATCGTAATGGTCTGTTAACGTGCCGGGAACCACTTCGACCGGAACGTCATAAAGGCCGTTTTGATCCAAGATGCGTCTGGCCGTTTCGGCGCCGGTGTATCCGGAGGATGCTTCAACACCGCTCCATTTTTGGAAATTCCCTCTTACTTTAAATTGGGCCCAAAGGGAAATGCCGAATGCAATGAAAATGAGAATATCCATCGGATGAAAGAACATGCAACCTCTCCCCTTTTCATCCTAAAAACATCATTAATGATTGCAGCAACGCCACCGTTTGTGAGGCGAATTGATTCAAAATCTTCTTCTTGCACTCATCGTCCAATTTGCCCAAAAGATCCTGAAAATCTTTGATTTCACCTTCCAATAATTTCATATGTTCGGCGACCATATTAGCTTGTTTCAGGATGAGATCCTCTTCCGCCGCCGTTTTTTTTCGGTGCAGTTCCAGCCGCTCCTTGATCATGTCCAAGGAATAATTGAGTTTTTTGTAATGTTCGATTAACTTTAAATCCTCCAGGGCGGAAGAGTCGTAGTATCGGTAATTCGATTCGGAACGTTCGGCTTTCAGTAAGCCCAGCTTTGTATAATAATCGATCGTTCGTTTGGAAACTTTCGCTTTTTCCGCTAGTTCACCGATTTTATAGACATCCCCATGAACCGGAACCCCCTTTTGTCGCTCTCACCATAATCATAATCGAACAAAACCATACAGTCAAACGTTTTACTTTTCGGTTTTTTCAAAGGGTTTCGGGTTCAGATCCTGTCTCCCGCCGGCATCCGAAAACAAGCCGGGGCGCGGCTGCGCGGGGTAATGTTGAGGTAGAACCGGCGGTTTCCCGCTGATGGCCATGGCCAAAGGATTCCGCCCGCATTCATGAATCCGTGAAAACACGCGGTTTTCCGCAAATCCAAGAAGCCGGCATCCATTTTCCGATTTTTCATCGTTTTGATCCCAAAATGATAAAGTCCAATAATTTGTGTAAAAAGAATGGGAAGCAAAAGCTGTTCCATTTCCGGAAGGTTGTGTTTCCGAGACGGGGACCAGGATTTTACACAAACATGGAGGTTTGGCAAAAAAAATTCCCCCTTTCCGAATCGCGGATCCGGCGGCGGTCGGAAGAGGGAGATTCTTCCATGACGGCGGGTTTTGATATCCCGCCGCGACGGAGAAACGGAAAAACATGCCGTTCGCGTCGGGATTTTTTGCTAACGGAATTTTAAGTCCCAGGCCGTCTGCTTTACAGCTAACAAAAATGCAAATGTAAAGGGACTGGCATCCAATTCGTGCTTGACCATCTGCTTTACAGATCCCAAAAATTGCAAATCTAAAGGGGCAGGCATCCAATCCGGGTTTGGCTGTCCGCTTTACGGCTGACAAAAATGCGGGAAGACAAACGGATCAAATCATATCGAGCGGAACTTTCTTGCGGGGTTTCGGAAATGCCCGGTCAAGTTTTTCCAAATCTTCCGGGGTCAATTCGATCGCGGCCGCTTCCGCATTCTCAAGCACATGCTGTTCCCGTCCCGCTTTGGGGATGGCGATCACATCATTCGTGCGGATCGTCCAGGCAAGGGCGATTTGCAGCGGTTTCACCCTGTATTTTTCCGCAAGGCTTTGGACGGCCGGGTCCGTTAACAATTGCTTCCTTAAGGAACCTCCTTGCGCCAGGGGGCTGTAAGCCATAATCGGCAGACGATGCGCCCGGTGCCAGGGAAGGAGATCGAAATCGATGCCCCGCGAACCCAAATGGTACAGCACTTGATTGACCGCGCAGTTCCTGCCATCGGGGATGCTCCATAATTCTTCCATATCATCCGTATCAAAATTGGAGACTCCCCACCGTAAAATTTTTCCCTCTTTCCGCAGTTTTTCCATGCCTTCAACTGTTTCCTCCAGAGGAACGCGGCCGCGCCAATGCAAAAGATACAAGTCCAAGTAGTCCGTACCGAGCCGTTTCAAGCTGTTTTCGCACGCGGTTGCAATCTTGTCCAATCCCGAATGGTGGGGATAAACTTTCGAGACTAAAAAGACTTCATCCCTGCGCCCTTTGATCGCCTCGCCCACCAGGCGTTCCGCCGCGCCGTGCCCGTACATTTCGGCCGTGTCAATGACCTTCATCCCCAATTCGATGCCGAGCTGCAAGGCTTTGATTTCCTCGGCCCGCTCGCGGGGGCTTTCCGCCATGTGCCACGTCCCTTGGCCGACGCACGGAACCGTCGTGCCATCGGGCAAGGTCACGACCCGTTTTTCCAAACGGCTTCGAATCTGCGACAATTTTTCGCTGTCCCAATGACCCATCTGCGATCTTTCCTTTCTTTTTTGAATGGAGGAACCCAAGCCAATCCGGCGAGATCCCGGTTCATCAAATTCTCATGGAATCCGTCGGGGCATTTAGCTTTCGCCCTAGGCCCTACATTCCGCGAAAAACGTACGAGATATGCATTTGCCCATGTATGGGCCCGAGGATCGGATATATCGGGAACCCTTTATTTTTCCCGTTTGCCTCACTTTTTTTGCCGAAAAATTGAAGCAGCTCCTGCCGGAGATTAGTGATCATCCTTAATCATTATTTTATCGGAGATTTTTGATAATAGCATCCGATAGGTGTAGTCTGGGTTTGTTCCGATCATTGAAACTCTTTGGAAGACCGTTTTCGCCTGTGAAAGGGGAGAACCGGTTAACATCGATCACGTTATAGGATTCGGAAATTTTTTTGCACAAGTTCCGAACAGGCTTCACGCCCGGTTTTTTGCAGGTGGCAAAAGGGGGCGGCAATAACGAGCCCGACAAAACAGACAAGCAGGGTCCGAGGGACGGCTGCCCGGGCGAACCTATTAATTAGACGAATCAGGGAGATAGTAGGATTCGACGGGCTTCCCCATCCGATTTGTCCGGTCCGATTCTTTAAGGACAGTAAAAGGATTCAAAACAGCATCAGGCTGTATTTTTATTGTCTCACAACCCAGTTCTTGGACCATAAAACAAATGATGTTAACCGATGTCACCCACTTATCCCTTATCCTGTTATTTTGTCAATTTTTCCAAATATCTTTCCGACACCCATCCTATTACCACTTTTCCATCTACCTCCTGATAAGCAACGGACATCCAATTGCTTCTTTTTTCGATCACCAGCACCATTTGTCCAAAATGTCATGGATCAATCGCCTTTGAGTTTTTCTGATTCGTTTAAGGAAAAAAACGATTGTAAAAATGTCAAAAAAGAAGCCGGCGTTCCAGATCTTTCCCGGAATCGTAACAATTTTGTCGAAGATGCGCTTGAAAAAACCAATCCGTTAGGACACGCCCTGCACCGAAATGACTTTACACAGGGTTATCTTCCGGCGCGCATCCTTTTTCAGCCTTTTGCCAATGAACGATTAACGATAGCCTGTACTTATTTGTCCAAGTATAAATTTATTGACATAGTTATTTGCGGATACATATAATTAGTTCAAAGCAATAAAGTTGTACTAAGGAAAAATTATGTCTATCGGCAAAAAGTACTTGAAAATATCATAACGGAGGATAGCCTTATGAATATCGAACAGGCGGCTCAACCGTCGGGGAACCGAAATCATTCCCTGCAAAAGATCGCGGCGGCTTCATTAAAAGGGGAGGTGCGGGGCTTCAAAAAGTTCCTGCCATTCCTGGGGCCTGCCTTCATTGCGGCGGTGGCCTACATTGATCCCGGAAACTACGCCACGAATATCTCCGCAGGATCCCAGTACGGCTATACCCTGCTATGGGTGATTTTGGCTTCAAATTTAATGGCTGTTCTCATTCAAACGATGTCCGCGAAGCTAGGCATCGCCACAGGGAAAAACCTGCCTGAGGTTTGCAGGGACCATTTTTCGAAACCCACCTCCTTCTTTCTGTGGATTCAAGCCGAACTGGTCGTGATGGCGACCGATCTGGCCGAATTTATCGGCGCGTCTCTAGGATTGTATTTAATCTTTAAAATCCCCATGGTGACGGCGGCTTTGATCGCGGCGGCCGGTTCATTTGTGATTTTGGAAATACAAAGACGCGGAATCCGGCCTTTAGAAGCGATCATTACCGGAATGATTTTTGTGGTCGTCATTGCCTTCGGCGTTCAGGTGTTTTTTGCGCAGCCTGATGCGGGGCAGATTTTGTCCGGATTGCTGACGCCAAAGTTCGATGGTGTTGACAGCGTGCTGTTATCGGCCGGGATGCTTGGGGCGACCGTTATGCCCCATGCGATTTACCTGCATTCGGGCCTCACACAGAAGCGGATCATCGGAAAAACGGAAACGGAACGGAAAAAGATATTTCATTTTGAAGTTGTTGATGTGGTCATTGCGATGATTATCGCCGGCGGAATCAATGCGAGCATGTTGATCGTGGCGGCGGCTTTGTTTAACAAAGCCGGCATTAAAGTCGAGGATCTTGACGTCGCTTTTTATCAATTCGACCATTTGCTCGGTTCTTTTGCCGCAATCTTATTTGGGGTCGGTTTGCTGTCGGCCGGTTTATCGAGTTCAACGGTCGGGACGATGTCGGGGGATATCATCATGCAAGGGTTTATCCGGAGGAGAATCCCGATCTACCTGCGGCGATGCATTACGATGATTCCACCGTTAACCATCATTTTGTTGGGGATTAACCCGACGAAAGCATTGGTGATGAGCCAGGTCGTCTTATCATTCGGCATTGCTTTCGCCTTGGTTCCATTAATCGTTTTCACAAGCAATAAAAAAATCATGAAATCGCTCGTTAACCGGAAAATAACAACCATTTTCGCTTGGTTGATCGCCATTCTAATCATTGCCTTAAATTTATTTTTGCTCTGCCAAACCATTTTTGGCTGAATCATTCACGGCTTATTTTCACTGACGCATCAAATCTTTTAGAAAAAAGCGGGTTCAAGCCCTTTGGAGCATCGCGAAGCGCTTCAAAGGGCTTGATTTCTGATGGCAGACGATATACCGGACATTACATATTTTTGATCATTTTGAGAGGATACCTGCCCATTTCCAAATGTATTGATCAATTCTTTTAACATTTATTCTTACCAATTTTTACCGTTAAGAATTTTTTGTAATGTAAGATAGATAGGGTATCTCTGAAATGGATTTGGAATGGATAAGGAGTCGGTTTCCTTCGCACAGGAGACAGAATATTCTGTCTCCTGTGTGGAAAGGGAGAATCCCCTTACTTTGTCTATTTACAGTATTTGGTTAATTGTAACGTTCTTCAAACATTCGCTCGAGGGCTTCCTGCGCTTCGGCAAATCCTCGCAACTTTCGTTCTGCCCATTTCTCGTTAAAATCTTGAACGGTCAAATATACGACTTTTTCAGCGGCTTCTAAACTGCTCAAACTGTTCATCGGCTTTAGACGTTTCCGAATCTCCTTGATCGTTCGTTCGATGGCATTGGTCGTATAAATCACACTTCGAATACTGCTTGGATA
>NZ_KB912903.1 GCF_000383875.1 Caldibacillus debilis DSM 16016
CTCATCTTCCAAGCCGGGAAAAAGAAAGTTTTGCTTCCCGTCTCAAGCAAATTTGGCTACAACCAGATTATACAACCGCAATGAATTATGCTGATTCTTTCATGGATGAATATGAAGAAAAATATCCGGATGCCATGAAAGTATTAGCAGAAGGACTTGAAGATTCGCTGCAATTTTTCCATTTTGAACAGATTGACCCGAGGAAAATTTCCTCCACCAACATCTTGGAGCGATTAAATCGTGAAATACGACGAAGAACAAGTGTCGTAGGGGGTTTTTCCTAATCAGGATTCATACATTCGTCTTGTGACCAGTTACTTAATGGAATACCACGAAGATTGGTCAATCAGACGATATTAGTCCGACGATTCTACAAGAAATTCAGGAACAACGTAAAGCGGCATAAACCATTTCGGAGTGCTGATGGTTTTTGCGAACTTTATTTGACACTAACTTTTTATTTTCATTGGAAAGGCAAAGACGAAATGAATACGATTGCGTATTATATTTCTGATTACGGTTTTGGGCATGCGACAAGAAGTGTGGCGCTGATTCGCCGTTTGTTGAAGATGGAGGAAGATTTAAGAATTATTATTTGTCACTCTTTTGCCCTTTCCTTTTTGCGGGAGTCTTTGAAAGGTGAGAATCGGGTAACATTTCGCAGGTTGGAAACGGACATTGGTTATGAGTTACGAGAGGACTCGATTGAGCCGGATATCCGAAAATTAAATGCCAAATACAAACAGTATTTAAAAAAGTGGAGTTTATTCATTGCACAGGAACGAGAGTTTCTACAGACTACTCAAGTGGATCTTGTCATTTCCGATATCACACCTTTTCCGTTTGAAGCGGCTTATATGCTGGAAATTCCTTCTATTGGAATTTCGAATTTTACTTGGTATACGGCGTATCAAAAATTAATTGCCGACACAATGCTTGAGACTTTAAAAGATGCCTATGAAAAAATGACATATTTTTTCTCTCTGGCAGGAAGCCAAGAACCAAATTGGGGGATGCGGGAAACGCAGCACTTTGGCTTTTTTGCTAGAGACGTAGACAATCATGAAGTTAATAGGATAAAAAAACTGGTGAATCCGACTGGCGAGCGGTTCGTTGTGTTCTTTGGACTTGGCATGAAAATCGATGTCGATCAACTGGAACGCCTGCCGATTTGGGATAGTCCTAATTGTACGTTTATCGTTTCAACAAATGTACGGGTGAAGAGGCCTAACGTTTTTCCCATTCCAGAAGACTATATCGAATCACAAAATTATATTGCTGCGGCGGATTTAGTTATCTCCAAGCCGGGGTGGGGGATCGTCAGCGAAGCAGTTTGCGGAAATAAACCATTATTGATTTTGGAACGGCAGGCTGTAATGGCAGAGGACCAACATATGATTTCATATTTACAAAAGCATCGTTTCTGTGCCACTTTGGGATGGAATGAAATTCAAGATTTTGAAATTGGTGAATCGTTTATCGATAAGATGGAAAAATTGAAGCAAAATTCAATCGTTGTCGATGACAAAGACAGGATTGCAAAAAAGATACTGGAGTTATTGAAAAAGAGAAATTGTTGAGATATCTTTCTTGCAACAGATGGAAAAGTATTCCTTTTTTGTTTGATTTGGCATAAAATTATCAGTAGTACTAGTATTATCTTTAGTATGATGGCCCGGTAACATCTGCCTTCGAACATTTTTATATGATATCGATCTGGTTTTAAACGAAAATAATGATTTAATGTGAAAAAATTAACAAATATAATCAAGTCAGAATAGACGTGTAAAAAATGTCATGAGCTTTTTTGTAAAAGGAAGTTTTTTCTTTTCCCAATGTTTATAAAACTGTAAAAAAATTACTTGAAAAGAGGGACCATCCATGAAAATCGCAGTTGCAGGAGCCGGTTATGTAGGGTTGGCGAACGCCGTTCTGTTGGCCCAGAACAATGAAGTGGTTGTGCTCGACATCATTCAAGAAAAAGTGGACATGATTAATAACAGGCGGTCGCCCATTGTGGATCAGGAATTGGAAGAATACTTGGCCACGAAGGATTTACATTTAACGGCGACGACGGACAATTACAAAGCGTATAAGGATGCCGATTATGTCGTTATTTGCACGCCGACCAATTATGATCCGGAGAAAAATTACTTTAATACCCGATCCGTTGAAGCGGTCATAGCCAATGTCCTTTCCATCAATCCCGCTGCCGTCATGGTAATCAAATCCACCGTACCGGTCGGCTATACGGAAAAAATGAAAGAGAAATTTGAAACGGAAAATATTATATTTTCACCGGAATTTTTACGGGAAGGAAAGGCTTTATACGACAATTTGTACCCCTCGCGCGTGATCGTAGGCGAAAAATCGGAACGGGCGAAAAAATTTGCCGATTTGTTAGTGGAAGGCGCGCTGAAGAAAGATGTGCCCGTTTTGTTCACCAATTCGACGGAAGCGGAAGCCATCAAACTGTTTGCCAATACGTATCTCGCCATGCGGGTGGCGTTTTTTAATGAATTGGATACATATGCCGAAATCAGGGGTCTGGACACGAGACAGATCATTGAAGGGGTATGCCTGGATCCAAGAATCGGCAATTTCTATAACAACCCGTCTTTTGGTTATGGGGGTTACTGCCTGCCGAAAGACACGAAGCAATTGCTGGCCAATTATCAAGACGTGCCGAATAATATCATGAAAGCGGTTGTGGATGCGAACCGGACGAGAAAAGATCATATCGCCGAAATGATTATCAAACGGAATCCGAAAGTCGTCGGAATCTATAGGCTTACCATGAAAACCAATTCGGATAATTTCCGGGAATCTTCCGTTCAAGGGGTTATGAAACGGATCAAAGGGAAAGGCATTGAAGTCATCGTTTACGAACCGACGTTGGATGCGGACACCTTCTTTAATTCCAAGGTTATCAATGATTTTGACGAATTTGCCAAACGGTCGGATATCATCGTCGCCAACCGCATGTCCGAGGAACTGAAACCGGTAATTGACAAGGTGTACACCAGGGATATTTTCGGCAGGGATTGAAAAAGCCAACGCAAAATTACTAAAGGCTCAATGTATCCATGCATGAGTGCCGAAACTTACGAATCCATGCCATTTCAAAGGTGAATAACATAAAATGGCATGGGTTTTCTACTATAAAAACATTTTTCTAATTGGTACAAAACGGAAAAGAAAAAGGAATGAGCCATGGAGACGAGGACGGAGAAAAAAACTAAGAAAAAGCGGATAAGAATCATTGGATACAGTCTTCTCGCGATTTTTTTGCTCACGCTTGGAATTGGAATCTATGCCTACCAGCATTACAAGCCGGAGAACCACTTTAAGAAAGTGCCGTTGATTTCGGCCGGTGACAAAAAAGCGAATGGCACCGTGGAAATAGACGATCCCGTTTTTAACGTCTTGCTCATCGGTTCCGATCAGCGGAAAGGCCAGAAGATCGGGCATTCCGATTCGATGATGGTCGTCCATGTGGATTTGAAAAAGCATCAATATCATATTCTGAGCATTCCCAGGGATTCAAGGGTGCATTTGGACGGGTACGGATACACGAAGCTGACGAGTGTCCAATATGTGATGCAGGCCAAACACGGATCGAAAAAGGGGATCGAAGAAGCGGTAAAGGCCATCAGCGAATTTACCGGCATTCCGATCAATTACTATGTGGAAACGAACTATTGGGGGCTGGAAGGGATGGTCGATGTGCTCGGCGGCATTGAAATGAATGTCCCCTTTGATGTCAGGCTTACCCACCCCTGGTATAAAGAAAATCAAAATAAGGTGATTACAGCCGGTACGCATACCTTTGACGGGAAAATGGTCACCGAACTTGTCCATGAGCGGTATTCCTTGGCAAATGGCGATTATGGCCGCCAGCAGCTCCAAGGAGAAGTGCTCAAGGCCATCGCCAAAAAGGCGTTGAGTGTCGGCAATATTCCTAAATTGCCCAAGCTGTTCGATTCCATTTCCGATTTTATCGTCGAAACGAATATGACCAAATCGGACATCATCAGCATGGCCTATGCCGTCAAGGATTTTGACCCGGACACCCAAGTCCATTACCATCAACTGAAAGGGAAGGGCCAAACCCTTTATGATGATGTCCTCCAGGCCAACAATTCGCAGATCGTCATTGATGAAAAGGACATGAAGGACATTGTGGAGAAATACTTCATTCCATAATTGGACATAAAAGATGAACCACATCGACAAAAGGAAAAATCCGGCGGGAGGTTGCCCCTCCCGCTTTTGATTTTCCGGCATTTTTTCGTCCGTGAGGAAGCGGAAATGATGAAAATATTCACCGCTGGACGCAATGACAGGCGGACAATTATGGCATATAAATGGAGCTCTCCGAATCCAACTCCGGACTGCATAAGGTTTACCGACCCTTCCTGATTGACGGCTCACGGAAGCCCGTACTGACTGATTCCCTTTCTTTAACGACGATCCCTCGGCAGTTCTTCAACTGTTGCCTAAAGGATTTGCCTCAGGTCATGCCCAACGGCAATTAGCGAAACTATCGTTTCTGTCCATTAATCCACAGGCAATCGGAGGCCTTCCCTCCTCTTCACCCTTGTCATGGATACTTCTTCGTGATTCTCCTTCTTTTCTTCCCTTTGATTTTGCTTTCCGTGTTCTCCTTTTTTCACACGCGCTTTATGGGTGAATATACTGATTATGTGAAAAAAAGAAGGAGGCATGTGCTTTTGCATCAATATCCGTTGTACCCTTATTGGTCGATGCCGATGCAGCCCGCCGGTCAACAGCAGGCATCCTTGAAGGACCTTTGCAAAAAATATCATCTTCATCTTGTCCGATTGGAAGGAACGGATGGGAACATCTATGAAGGAATCATCGAGGATGTGAACGAAGACAGCGTAGATATGCTCATTCCGGTCGGAGATGTGGAAGATGATCCGGATTACGGAATGCGCCAATATTTCGGGCAGATGGGATATGGCGGTTATCCGAGGAGGTTCCGCCGCTTCCGGCGTCATCGGTTCCCGTTCTTTATATTCAGGAGGCTGCTATTTCCCCATTTTTATTAAAAAGAATATGAGAAAGGAAAATGTAACGGGATGGCCGCCATGGCCATCCCGCTTCCCTTCCCCCGACTTTTACAGTCCTATATTTATCCCGATTTCAGCCGATGATAATAGGGCCCATTTTTGTTAATACCGATGATCCACCAAACAGGAAACGCTTCCGAACGGTTGCAACAATGCGGTGAGCTATAGACGTGGCTGAGAGAGGAGAATTTTTTGATCAAGCGGTGTATTGAAAGGGAAATGAGGATTTCCGATTTTACGGGGAGCCGAGGAATCGGGCGGAAAACCGTCCGAAAATATCATGCCCCGAATCGTCTTGCAGGAAAAGATCAGGCGGAAATTCTTCGCCGTCCGAAAATATATTTACGCCTCCGAATCCCCTGCGTCTTCGTTTTCATGGCCTCCAGCCCCTAAACCGAGACAGGCAATTCCTGATGATCCTCATCACTAGCATAGCATTGGGGTATGGGTCGTTGGAGACCTGCAGCTTTCGAAATCGTTGCTGGATTGTTTGTACCGCATCCTCCGGAAGCTGGCCCCGCCGTCTATGTAAATCCAGACTCGAAACTGTTTGGGAATGGGCCGGCCAACGGCAACAGGGATTTCTCTGTTTCGATACCTAAATAGAAGGCGGGCACTGTATTAACGGTCTATGCGAAAGACATGTCTTGGAACAAAAACGAAGAGGTGAAGGTCACGGTTGTTGACACCATTCCTGATCCCACCTATCCGATTATTTGATTGCAATGGGTTCGCTGTTATCCTAATTCGCTGAACAAAAGCTGCCATTTCAAAATGGCTGCCAGTCCTGCGCCGTGAAGAAACTTGTTCTCCGCTATGAGCTGCAGAAGTTGATGAAAGTCCATATATTGAATCTTTATATCTTCGCTGCTGTCTAAATTTTGATG
This sequence comes from Caldibacillus debilis DSM 16016, assembly GCF_000383875.1. Lineage (NCBI taxonomy): Bacteria > Bacillati > Bacillota > Bacilli > Caryophanales > Bacillaceae > Caldibacillus > Caldibacillus debilis. The sequence continues at coordinate 5,984 of NZ_KB912903.1, forward strand.
ATACGTATTGATGAGATCCGTTGCGGCGAATAAGTGAATGACCTCTGATGTCGAACCGGGAGAGGGATAAAAATAACCTAAAGATTTCCAAGTTTTTGCCGCGAAACCGGTTTCCTCAAGCAATTCCCTCTTGGCGGCCTCTATCGGTTCTTCCCCATCTTCGATCGAACCCGCCGGAAGTTCAAATTCCCAACTGTTAAAGGCATGTCGATATTGCTTTATGACAATGACCTTTCCATCGTTTGTTATCGGGAGGATACAAACCCCTTGATGGAAATTTATATATGAAAAATTGATTTTTTCCTGATTTGGAAGTTGAACCTCATCCGTAATAATTGTGAAACGGTTGACAACCGATTGTTTTCTGTTGATTATTTTCCAATTTTCCTCATTCGGTTTCAAAGAAAGAACCTCCCGTTATGTTGGAATAACCGTAAGCCAACAATCTGCTAGTTTTTTAAAGCATATCTATTTCTCGATGGAACAATAGTTATAATCTAATATTAGCGGAAGCCTATCGAACGGAAAAGATAAACGTTGTGCCGGTCTGGCCGGAAAGGGAATAGTTCTGGAAAGAAACTCCAATAAAAGATTATCCATATGGTTTGAACAAATTTGTTATTCGCATATGCTATAGTCATCAATGATTGTAAGATTTGCCGCGTTGTCTACGTCTTATGCTGTCTTCAAATGGTGAACAGGGAGACCTTCCGCTTTAAGTTGTTGTCTCCTGGAGATAGATCCTTAAAGCATTTCGGAATCATACCTATCTTTTTTAACTGGTAGGGCGCGTCATTTTTTCCAAAAAATGAAAAATGTTTTTCTTTTAATTATATCTTTTTAGTATAATAGTTTTAATTAAAGTTAATAGTTGGTGATTTTTCCAGGCGGGGGAAGCGTTTTTTTATTCATATCTCGAAATTTATTTTTTGTCAGGAGGATTTGAATGGAGAAATTACGAAAAATATTGTCTTTGATGTTGGTAAGCCTTCTCGTCTTTTCCCCGTTGCCGGCAAAGGGGGAATCTCCGTCTTCCCATGAAACGGATATTAAAGCATCAAAAAAGAATATCACGATGGATTCCCGCCCGTTAAAAAATCCGTTAAATTGGCAATCGGACATCGATTATCACGATCCCGATGCATACCCGCTTGTTTCGAAAGGGAAAAAAATAACCACGTTAACCGACAGCTATGGCACGAAACATACATTCACATACGAAGATCTTTTCGAAGATGACTATTTCTTCGGTTACCTCGATCTCATTTTCGGATACACGTCAGACGATGCCTATGACAAAGAAAGTTACATCTATTTTGAGTTTTTTTATGATAATGCAGGGTATTTGGAATATTATGGATATATGGATTTTGACACTTTTGGATTTGACGAATATGTATTGATTCCCATGATCGATAAAAATGATTTTGCCGACCAAAGATATATATACATTCGTGTGGGCATTGAAAACGAATTTGATCCGGAATATTATTCGGACGTTGCCACATTCAAAGTGGAGAATCCTTTTTACACGCCTGCAAACGACTATGTGATCATCAGCAATGAATCGGTGGACGTTTGGGATCTGGAATATACGGGATCTTTTGACTATCATATGGACAACTCGAAGATCACCATCGACAAAAAATTAAACCCCGGCGCCTATCGGATGGATGCCGTTCTTCCGTACAATCCGAAAAAAAATAACAGCAGACCGCTGAATAAGAACACGAACCGGGTTGCCCGAAGCTATCAAGTCGGCGACAAAAAAGATTTTTGGGTAACCAATTTGACGACTGAGTCAGATTACCGCATCAGTGCGGAATTGTTTTACAGCGGCACGAAGGCGAATGTTTGGGTACATAATAATCAAATTACGAAAACCCAGGCGGCACAATTGGGAAAGGAATTTGAGCAAAAAATTTATCCGGCGGTCGTCAATCATTTCGGAAAGGAATCCGATGTCGACGGGGACGGGAAAATCAACATTTTATGCTTCGATATTCAAGACGGATTTGCGGGATACGGCGGCTATGTGGCCGGGTACTTCTACGGCAGGGATTTATATGACGACATCCATTCCAATCGCTCGGAAATCTTTTATATAGATACCTATCCCACGATGGGAACGGGCAGTACAAAAGATGTAACAAAAGCCTACACCACCCTCGCCCATGAATTTCAACATATGGTTAATTTTAATCAAAATATGTTGATTGAGCGCAGTGAGGAAGTTATGGATACATGGCTGGACGAAGCCTTGTCCATGGCCGCCGAACAAATTTATTCAGGCAAGATTTTAAGCGACCGGATCGACTATTACAATGTCTCCGAATCCATCCGGGACGGGCATTCCCTGCTTTATTGGGATGAAGACGGCGATGTCTTGGCCAATTATTCCTTGTCCTACTTATTCGGTCAATATCTTAAACTGCAGGCGGGAAAAGGCAATGCCATTTTTAAAGAAATCATTCAGGATCCGTATGAAGACTATCGGGCAGTCGAAAATGTCATCAAGAAATATATTGATCCGTCGTTAACCTTCGGGAAAATGATGACCAATTTCCGCGTCGCCCTGTTGAAAAAAGAACCGACGGGTTTGTACGGTTTTAAGGGGGATCCGGGATTTAAAAACATTCACCCGAGAATTTATAGGGATTATCCGACCTTCTTATTCGGCGGCGGCGCAATCGTCAAAAAAATTAATTTGAATCAATTTAAAACGCCCGCCGACAAAGCAGAACGGATCACATATACGTATGTCCGAGGCAGTGAAATCAACAACCCGAAGGTCGGACTGAGCGTCAAAGATGTGTCGGATAAAGATACGGCCGTCAAAGGGGAAACAAAGCCAGGGGCCACCGTTTATGTGAAAAGATCCCCCGATTTAATCAGAAAAGGGACCGCTGACGACAGCGGAAATTTCTCGGTTTCGATCCCGGTACAGAAAGCAGGCAACGTATTAACGGTCTATGCGGAAGATATGTTCAAGAACAAGAGCAAAGAAGTGAAAGTCACGGTCGCCGACAAGACGCCGCCGGCAAAGCCGACGGTAAATCCCGTGGCGGATAACGCCACAAAAGTGACCGGGAAAGCGGAAGCGGGCGCGACCGTTTATGTGAAAGTCGGTTCGAAACAAATCGGAAAGGGGACGGCCAACAGCAAAGGCGAATTCTCGGTTTTGATCGCAAAGCAAAAGGCGGGTACCGTTTTAACCGTGTATGCGGTGGACAAGGCGGGCAACAAAGGCGTTGAGGCAAAGGTTACCGTCGCTGACAAAACGCCCCCGGTGCAGCCGAAAGTGAACACGGTGGGGGACAACGCCACGAAAGTGACGGGAAAAACCGAAGCGGGCGCCACCGTCTATGTGAAGGCCGGCTCGAAACAAATCGGGAAGGGAACGGCCAACAGCAAAGGCGACTTCTCGATCAAAATTTCCAANCAGAAGGCTGGTACGACGTTAACGGTTTACGCGGTGGACAAAGCGGGAAACAAGAGCAAAGAGACGAAAGTGAAGGTCGTCGACAAAACGCCTCCGCCCGCCCCGTCCGTGAACAAAGTGACATCCAAATC